>CAZKMN010000077.1:7845-8074 GCA_964553905.1 uncultured Oscillibacter sp. | reverse complement strand
GGATAACCTCAAAAAGGGCGAGGTGTTCCAGAAGGGCGAAAAGGTCATGTGGTTCTGCCGGAACTGCGGCCATGTGGAGATCGCCGTGAATGCGCCTGCCGTGTGCCCGGTGTGCAAGCATCCCCAGTCCTATTTCCAGGTCAAGGCGTTCAACTATTGAGTTACAGCGGAGAGATCCGCACAAAAACCGCCATGGAGCATTGCTCCATGGCGGTTTTGCAATTATTTG
>CAZKMN010000077.1:0-7835 GCA_964553905.1 uncultured Oscillibacter sp. | reverse complement strand
AAAACCGGCGGCGCAGACGATGGGTCCAAAGAAACGTCAGGCGGCCCAGCGCCAAATCCATCAGCAAAAAGGTGCCCACGCCCAAAAGGAGGAGAAGCGCTGCAAGCGGCGGGGAGAGGGCTTCCTCCAATCCCAGCACTTTGGCGACCACGCCGTAAAGCGCCGAGAGACAGCCGAGGCAAACCCCCACCCGGCAGGAAACCCGCGCCACGGCGCTGCGAAGTCCGGCAATCTTGGGGCGAAGCAGGGGATACCAGCCGAAAAACACGTAGACCAAAGCCGTTTCCCGGTCAGCGACCAGCATCAGCGCCAAAAGTGCCGTGGCAGCGTAGGCGGTGGCGGCGGCTCGCGTGCCGTATTCGCTGAGAACGGGGAGCAGCGCGGCCATAGCCAGCAGCGGCGCGCAGTAAGTCGCCAGCGGAATCACGCCGCCCAGCAGCAAAAACGCTTCTGCCAACGCACAGAGCACGCCGCAGGTCGCAATCTCACGGCCGGTCATGAGGGCACGTCCAGATAGCGCAGCTTATAATAGCTCCATTTTCGCCACTGGTCAATTTTTTTGGAAATCCCCTCACTGGGCTCCCGGGTGAAAAGGCCGTCGGCAGTTTCAAAGAGCCCTTTTTGCACCACCGGCATCTCCCGCCGCAGTTCATTCAAGAAGGAAAACCAAGGAGTTTCCGCCTTCCGACCGGTGATCTCCAGCAATACGGCGCCAAGAAAGCTGGCGGAGATCCTGCCGTCTGCGGGGAGATCCCACCCGCTCACGGCGCTGTCCCAGTCCAGCATCTCCGCAGCGGCGTCGTTGGCCCAGATGACATAGGGCGTTTCGTATCCCAGCAGGGGGTCCTGCTCGCCCTGTCCCGACACATCCAGCCCTAGCTCGGCGTAGCCCGCCTGATTATCCCCCAGATAGGGCAGATGGTCGCCCCAAAAGGCCAGCACCACGGGCTCATCCGTGGCGGAAAAGGCGGCTTTCAGCCGGCCCAGCATGGCGTCCGCGTCTCGCACGCCCTCCACATAGACCCGCAGCAGCGTCTCCACATCGGAAGAAAGGGGCACGGACGTCTCCACCGGAGGATAGACGTAGTCCGCTCCGTATTTATCCGCCGTGTAGGACATGTGATTTTGGATGGTGGTGGTGTAGGTGCAGAGCATCTGCCCCTGCGCCACCGCGTCGGAGAAGGCCGTTTCCAGATAACCGGCCAGATAGTCGTCTGTGACCCAGCGGCCTTTGGATACGGGGGAATTCATCTGGCTGGCAAAGACGCTCTCCTTCGCGCCCAGCCAGCGATAGACATTTTCCCGGTTATAAAACCAAGCGTCGCCCGGGTGGTAAAAGGCGGTTTGGTAGCCGTCGTTTGCAAAGACGCGCAAAACGCTCTCCAAATTCCGATTCACCACACGGAACGCGGAGGTGGCGGAGTCGGACAGGGCGTTGGTCTGAATCCCGGTCAACACATCGAACTCGGTGTTGGCCGTGCCGCCTGCAAACCCCGGCACCACCACGTGGCCGCTGACGGCGTGGGGGTCTTGTTGCAGGGCATGGAGATTGGACAGGGGATCTGCTGCTTCAGAATAGGTAAAGACCTCCGCATCCGTGAGATCGGAAAAAGCCTCGTTCATCACCATGATGAGGTGGACGGGCTTACCCTGCCCGTAAGAAGTCCCACTCTCCCACGCGGCGGCCTCCGCCTTGGAAAAACCCTCCGGTTTTTCAATGGGGTAGGTGGTGAATTGGTGGCAGAAACAATAGGGAAAGCCCAACTCGTTAAAGACGGAGGGAATATAGTAGGCGTTGGAGACGGCAAAGGAATTGTAGAGGGTGTTGGAGGCATAAAGCGTAAAAATCAGCGCTGTCAACGCGCCCAGACTGACTGCCGCGCCCAGCAATCCTCCCACCCATCCCCGCAGACGGCGGATGGGAAACGGGCGACAGCCCACAAAACATCCCAAAAGCACCAGAAGCACGGTGGCCGCCAGCACCACGGCGATGGCGGCTATGGGGAAGCGGATGTGGTAGCTGCTCATGGCGCTGCCGACTTCCTTCAAAAGACCGAAGTCCCGGGGGAAAACCGGCTCGTCCCGGACCTCCAGCTTGATGCGGTTGGCAATGGACAAAGCGCCTACCACAAAGTTGACGGCGGCGGCGGCCCAGAAAACGTTGCGGAAAAGGCAGGTCACGGCCAGCAGCAAAAGCCCGATGGGCAGCGCGTTGAGCACGATGAGCAAAGGCTGCGATAAAAAGCCGGACAGCACGCCGCGCAGAGCATTTGGCTGGCACCAGAGCGCCAGAAGCGTGATGGCGCCCGCCAGCAAAACGGCGGCAAGCAGCGTCAGCGGCAAAGAGAGCCGACAGGTTGGAATGCGCTTTTGAGTATTCAACGGCGATAAGTCCTTTCAGTTGATGTTGCAGAATACTTCTATTATAAAGAGTCTCCCCCAAAAAGCAAGACTTCCCTGTCGCCGCCCATGGGCGGACAGAGAAAAAGCTCCCCTCTTTTCGACAACAGAGGGGAGCTTTTCGGCAAAAAATTACTGATTGTATTCGCTTTTTTTAAAAAGTGACGACTTCGTCCACGGGTTTGGCGCAGGGGCCGGCGGAGAGCACGTTCATAACGGGACCCTTGCCCTTATAGGCGGGATGGTCCTCAACGGACATTTTCACGCGCACTTCCAGCCAGTCGTGGTTGTTGTAGGAATCCAGCATGTCGCCCCGGGCAATGAGCCCCAGAAACGTCACGTCTTTTTCGCAGCACACCATGGCAAAGCGGCCGGGACAGTGGACACCGGGATATTTTTTGGAATGGCACATCACCAGCTTCATGTGCAGCAGCTTGCCGTCGTACCGCTCGGGATGGTCCATCACGTCCACATACCAGACGCCGAAATCCTCATCGGGGATCTCCACCACGTCTGCCGTCAGGTCAAAGGGACACTCGTTGCCGGTGAGGTAGTCCTCGGAGGTGCCATCCACATTTTCCAGATAGATGTCCGCCCGACGGTTCACCATCCGCAGATTGCGCTTGCGGAGAGCGTCTCGCAGCTCCGGCGTGCAGCGGTTAAAAACCAGCATGTCCGCGTTGGTGATCTTCTCCATCATGAGCTGGCCCATGTTTTTGACGTACAGCTCAAAGGTGCCGGCCTCCACAAAGGTCATGATCTGATAGAGAACCCAATTGGCTGGCAGCACTTCTCTGTAAAGGCGCTCCATTTGCCACATGCCGTTGAATTCGATGAGGACCTGCTTGGGCTTATAGAGCTTTTGGCACTCCTTCAGGAAGGAACACTTTAAGTCCTCTTCGTTTTCAACCGTGACAACGGTCACGTTGTCCAGCGCTTTTTCATCATAGTCCAGCTCGCCTTCCTCGCAGCGAAGCAGCAGCGTGCGGTCCTCCCGGGCAAAGCCGTCTGCGAGAATGCCGTTGATAAAATCAGTTTTTCCGGCGTCTAAAAAGCCGGTGACCAGATAAACGGGTATATCCATGTTTTCCTAAAAATCCTTTCCAAAGGCGGCCTTAAAGACCAAATAGCTGCTCCAGAGCGTGCTCGTCCAGCTCCGAGCCGATCACGCACAGGCGCCCGGTGTAGTCCGGCTTGCCCGCCCGCAGGTCGTGCTCCTCAGGCACAAAGTCAAATTCCAGCCAAGCGCCCTCGCCGCTGCTGACAATGCCCTTGGCCCGGAGGATCTTGCCGTATTTTCCGCTGTCCAGCTCCGTGAGAATCCGCTCAATGTCCGCTTTGGAAAAGGCCTTGGGCGTTTCCCGTCCCCAACTGGTGAACACCTCGTCGGCGTGGTGGTGATGATGGTCGTGGCAGCCGCAGGTGCAGTCCGGGCCATGGTCATGCTCGTGGTCGTGGCAGGTGCACGCATCGTCGTCGTGATGATGGTCGTGGTCGTGGCAAGTGCACGCATTGTCGTCGTGATGATGGTCATGCTCGTGCTCATGCTCGTGCTCATGCTCCTCCGCCTCATGCTCTTCCCGCATCTTTGCGAGCAGCTCGTCGGCCAAAGAGACTTTTTCCATGGCAGAGAGGATGACCTTTCCGTCCAGCAGATCCCACGGCGTGGTCAAAATGGCGGCGTCCGCGTTCTTTTCCCGCAGCAGCGCAACGGCCGCTTCCAGCTTCTCCTGAGAGAGCTTTTGTGTCCGGGAGAGAAGAATGGCGCCGGCACTTTCGATTTGATTGTTGTAGAATTCCCCAAAGTTTTTCATATAGACCTTCACCTTGGTGGCGTCGGCCACGGTGATGAAGCTGCCAAGCTGCAAATCAGGGCGCGTTTTAATCGTGTTTTGCACCGCGAGGACCACATCGCTGAGCTTTCCCACGCCGGAGGGCTCGATCAAAATGCGGTCGGGGTGGAATTGGTCCGCCACGTCTTGCAGCGCTTTGCCGAAATCGCCCACCAAAGAGCAGCAGATGCAGCCGGAGGACATTTCAGAAATCTGAACGCCGCTGTCCTTCAAAAAGCCGCCGTCAATGCTGATCTCGCCAAATTCGTTCTCAATCAGCACCAGCTTTTCGCCATGAAATGCCTCTGCGAGAAGCTTTTTGATGAGCGTGGTCTTTCCGGCGCCTAAAAAGCCGGAGATAATGTCAATCCTTGTCATGCTATCAAGTCCTTTTTCAATAAATTCATGAACAGAACTTATGATACCATTAAAAAACAAAAATGCAACGCTATTACAGAAAATTTACAGTTTTTTCGGGCATTCTCCCGGCTGAAAGTGCCGGACGTCCGGCACATGGGAACAAAAAGGCGGACGCCCAAAATGGGCGTCCGCAGGGGAGAGCGCATCAGTTTTCCATGTGACGGCCCAAAAAGGCCGCGGCGGTTTGGGCCAGCTTGTATTCCGCGTCTCCGGGCAAAGTGGAGGCGTCGCCGCTGATAAACAGCACCAGCCCCAGAAGATCGCCCTCTGCCAAAATGGGGGCCGAGACGGCGGTGAACAGCTTTTCTGCGCTGTCACTGACGGGCACAGCGGGGCCGTCTATGGTATGCTGATAGATTTTGCGGCCCTCCATCAATTGCTCCAGCTCGGGAGAAATCCGCTTTCCCAGTAGCTCGCGCTTTGCGCCACCCGCGACGGCGATGATCGTGTCCCGATCGGTGACGGCGCAGACGCCGCCGCTGCTGCGGCTCATCGTCTCGCACAGATCTGCCGCAAAATCCTCCACTCCACCTAGAAGGGAATACTTTTTAAAAATGACTTCCCCTTCCCGACTGGTGTAAATCTCCAACGGGTCGCCCTCGCGAATACGCATGGTGCGCCGAATTTCCTTTGGAATCACTACGCGACCCAGATCGTCCCCATGTGTCAAGTAAAACATAAAAATTTTTAAGCCATTTTAAGCATGGTTTTTCAACATCATAAGCCTTTTTGCAGCCGGTTTCAATGTAATAATTATCCGTGGCACAGCAACGCTGGAATGAAGGCGCAAAGGTGCGGGAGGTAAGTGAAATTATCAGCTTACCTCCCACACCTATATTTTTTGCCTATACTGCTTTCTGCGTTATTTGTTTGTCCTCATCGTGATTTATGTGGGTAAACAGATCAGCAAATTTCCACTGAATTGTCAGGTGCGTATGATCAAAAATAGTGACTCGTTCGATTGCTGCATACATTTCCTGTTTCATTCGTTCCGGCGCCGCTGTGAGTCCGGAAAGATATTGGCTTGCTTCTTGCAGCTCGGATTCAAGCTGTGTGCGGTTGGACTCAGCTTGATGCATTGTATGCTCAACGTCATCATGCTGCATCCTGAAATCCGCCTGCCGTTGGTCAAGCGCAGCCTTCTTTTGGATGAAGCCATCGCGTGTCAGCTTGCCTTCACGATAGCTTTCGTAAAGACTGATTTTTTCAGTATCGCAGGCTGAAATTGATTGCTCAATACAAGCCAGCCTCTTTGCAAAATCTATTGCTTTTGGGCCAGCAGAAGTCCCTGTAACAGCGGTTATGCGCTTGTCCAGGAGAAGAAGCTGAGCCTTATAGATTGGCAGTAGGACATCCTCTAGATCGCTTTTGCTCCATCGAATACACTTACACGTAGCGTCCTCCTGATACATGGGGGTGTCACAGGAAAAGTAGGTGTCGGTTCCAAAAGTTTTTCGCAGCTTTCTACCACAGTGTCCGCAAAAGAAGACTCGGTCACTGGTATCTCCAATTTCGTGGGGCGTATAAGATACCTGGCGAAGTTTCTTGGCTGCTGCGTTAAACTCTTCTATACTGACAATGGCTTCGTGTGTGCCCTCAGTGACAATCCAATCTTCCGGTTTAATTCGCCGCTGGTTTCGATCTCGCAGATGGCGACTTTCTCGGGTGTGATTTACCATGTTGCCCGTGTACTTAAAGTTATGCAAAATATTAAGGACTTTAGTATGCGACCACATCAAGTCTCTGTTTTCGCATTCTGCTCGTAGCTTATGGTTTTTGTATTCCAGAGGAGTTGGGACTGCGTGTGCATTCAATTTTTTAGCTATTTCGGATGTCGAACGACCACCCATCGCCATCATGAAGATTTCTCTCACAATAGGGGCCGTCTTCGGGTCGGGAATCATCTGGTGTTTATCGGTTGGCGATTTCATATACCCATAAGGCGTGTGGTTGACAAAGCGCCCTTTCATCATCCGTGTATGCATGGCAGAGCGGACCTTTGCGGATAAATCCTTGCTGTAACTGTCATAGATAAAATTGCGAAAAGCTACATCCATGCCTCCTGTTTTTCCAATATAATTGTTACTATCATAGTTATCATTAACGGACACAAAACGAATGCCTAAAAAAGGGAATACATGCTCTAAATAGTCGCCGACTTCCAGATAGTTTCGTCCAAATCGGGAAAGGTCTTTTACGATGATGCATTTAATATCTCCTCGTTTGGCCGCATCCATCATTGCCATAAACTGAGGACGATCAAAATTTGTGCCGGTATAGCCGTCGTCAAAAAATTCAACCAATTCCATCTGTGACAGTGCTGCATCCCGCGCAATGAAGGCAAGAATCAATTTTCGCTGATTGGCAATACTCTGGCTCTCCGCTGAGAGTTCATGGCGCTTGTCCAAATCCTCAAGTGAAAGGCGGCAATACATTGCCAGTTTTTCCATCATGCTACCTCCACGGTGCGTTTTTCACAGGCAGCAATGAGTGCTGCATACTCATTTTCAAACGCAAACTGAACCATAATCGTATGATCTGCTTTCACCCGAATTTCGTTGATGAACGCATCAACAATCTCAGCGGTGATGTGGTCTGCTCCGGAAAAGCGATTGATATTTGCAGTCCACCTCTCGACACCAGAATTGTGGAACTGTTTTTCAATGCAACCACCTTGTAGTTCAGCAATACGCTGTTCTAAGAGGTCAATATCCACACGGTATTTTTCGCGAGTCATTGCGAACTCATCCTGTGTCAGGATGCCGCATTTAAAATCCGCATAAAGTCCTGTAAATAGACTTTTCTTCTGCTTGAGTTGTTGTTGTAGCTCATTGAGAGTGGAGCTTTCACTCTGTACTTCCCTGCGGTGTAGGTCACATTGAAGCAGCTGGTCCAATATGCCTTTCTTGTTCAGAAACATACTCATTTGTTTTTTCAAAGCTGACAGTACAGCTGCGTCCAAATCTTTGGAGCGAATGGAATCCTTGTGTGTACATCCCAACTCTCGCTGCTCCGAAAAAACAGGGCAGATATAAGTGAAAGTTGCTTTTTTGCCGCCTCGATAGATGTTACGGTAAAGCTTCATCTGAGACCCGCACTCATCGCAAACAAGCTTTTTACCATACAGGTTAATCGAACTAATATCGCTGCAATAAATTAGCAGCGGTGCAATCTGGATTGACC
>CAZKMN010000076.1:6792-8169 GCA_964553905.1 uncultured Oscillibacter sp. | reverse complement strand
GCTCTTGCGGACCTCAGCCAGTTGCAGGCACAGCTTCTGGGCCAGTGCCAGTGGCAGGGGCATCAGCTCGGGGGTTTCGTCGCAGGCATAGCCGAACATCATGCCCTGATCGCCTGCGCCGTTGCTCAGCTCGCTGTCGCTCCCCTCCTTGTTCTCCAGAGACTTGTCCACGCCCAGCGCGATGTCGGCGGACTGCTCGTCGATGGAGGTAACCACGGCGCAGGTGTCGCAGTCAAAGCCATACTTGCCCCGGTCGTAGCCGATGTCCCGCACGACCTCCCGTGCGATCTTGGGGATGTCCACATAGCAGTTGGTGGTGATTTCGCCCATGATGTGCAGCAAACCGGTGCAGGCGGTCGTCTCGCAGGCCACGCGGCCCATGGGGTCCTGCGCCAGAATGGCGTCCAGCACCGCGTCGGATACCTGATCGCAGATTTTGTCAGGATGTCCCTCTGTCACGGATTCGGATGTAAAAAGATAGTGTCTTGCCATGGTTGTTCGTCTCCTTTTGTGGTGTCCCTCTCAAGATGCAACAAAAAATGCGCGTTTCGATGCCGAAACGCGCAAGAACCTTGCTTCTCGTTCCTCATCTGTCGGTCTCCGTCGGATTTGGCACCTTACAATGCAGGTTGCCGTGGTTTCACAGGGCCGTTCCCTCCGCCACTCTTGATAAGGGATGTTAAATTGTGTACATAGTTTAGCATATTTTCGTCATTTGTCAAGATATTTTGTGTGATTCTCTGTTTTCTTATCGTTTAAAAATTATACATGACTTTTGATGGGAAAGCGGGTATACTGTCAGTGACATTTTATATTCCATGATTTGGGAGGACTGGATTTGAGAAAATTAAACGAAGCTGTGGATCGGTTTGCCTACCGTCACCCCCGGTTCGGCATCCCCAACCTGATGAAATTTCTTGTGGCAGGAAACGTGATCGTCTTTTTGCTGATGCGCCTTTCCAATTATGCGGCGCTTTCTTTTTTGAGCTTTAGTTGGAGCAACGTGCTCCACGGAGAGCTGTGGCGGCTGGTGACGTTTTTGTTCGTGCCGGATACCGCCGATCCCTTCTCGCTGATGCTCACGCTGTATTTTTCCTATTTCATCGGCAATCTGCTGGAGCGCGAGTGGGGTACGCCGAAATTCAATCTCTACTACTTCTCCGGCGCTGTCCTGACAATCCTGACCGGAATCATCAGCTATTATGCCTTTGGAAACGGCGTCATTTTCGGCACTTATTATATCAGCATGTCCATGTTTTTGGCCTTTGCAGCCCTGTATCCGGATATGCAGGTGCTGTTCATGTTCATCATCCCCATCAAGGTCAAGTGGCTGGCCATTGCGGATGCGGTTTTGTTTGCGGTGGACATTCTGGGGTC
>CAZKMN010000076.1:3069-6777 GCA_964553905.1 uncultured Oscillibacter sp. | reverse complement strand
TATCTGAACGCCCTGCTGCCCGTGATTGCTCTTTTGAACTTTCTGGTCTTTTTCTGGAGCGACCTCATGGACGCTCTTAGCACCCAGAGAAGCCTTGCCCGGCATCGGAATTCCCATCAGACGATCCAGTTTAAATCTGCGGTAAAGCAGCAGCAGAAAAAGGCGGCGGAGCAGGGCTATCGCCATAAGTGTTCCGTCTGCGGCCGAACCGACATGGAATATCCCGATCTCCAGTTCCGCTATTGCTCCCGCTGCGCCGGGTACCACTGTTTTTGTCAGGATCACATCTTCAACCACGAGCATTTTCAGGAGTGACGATGGCTCTGCTCTGACGGCGCTGTAATGTGACGAGGCTGTGACCTGAACCGTCTTGCGCTCCGTCCACTCAAAATGGCTCCGTTTCCGCGGACGCCGCACGGAGGAACGCGGAGTCCAACGTACCATCAACACAAAAAGAAGTCCAGCTTCGGGCGGGTGTTCATAAGGATGTTCACTTGCCGGGAGAAACGGCGTGATGTGCTACGGCATATCACGCCGTTTCTTTTTTATCCGTTGCGTGGGACATGGGAATTTCTCCGATAAAATTGAAATGAATATCAATCTGCTGGGTACGGTGGCCGCTGGACTTGTCCGCTTCATGTACCACAATTTTCTCCACAAAGGCGTTTAGCAGTTCGGGAAAGAGCTTATCCGGTACGGTATACTTGCGGACAATTTTCAAAAAGCTGTCCATGTTGACTGTCTGCTGTTCGCTTTCATCCACAACTTTTCGGAGCGCTTCGACGCTTTCCTGTAAGCCTGCCTGCTCCTGCTCATAATCCGCCGTCATTTTGGTAAAGCGTTCATCGCTCACCTTGTCGGTGATGTTGTCCTCATAAAGCCGCTTGATGATGGCGTCAATTTCGGAAATACGGCGGGACTGCTGCTCATAGAGCCTTTTTGCCTGTGACTGCTCTGCTAACTGGCTTGCCATTTTGTTTTCCATCGCCATTTGCACAAATTCGTCCTCCTGCTCACGGGCAAAGGAAATAACCTCTCGCAGCGTATCAAGCACAAGCTGTTCCAAAACAATAGACCGAATGTAATGTGCGCTGCATTCGCCCTTCTTCCGCTTATAAACGCCGCAGGTGTAGTTGTCCTGCTCCCGCGCCCATGAATTGGTGCGATTAAGATTTAGCCTGTGGCCGCAGTCTGCACAGTACAGCAAGCCAGAGAACATACCCATATCACCCATTCTGGTGGGCCTACGGCGGCTTTCTCGGTTCTTCTGAACAATTTCCCACTGTTCGGTTGAAATAAGTGCTTCATGCGTATTTTCAAATATCGCCCATTTTTCGGGCGCATTATCAATCTTTTTCTTGCTCTTATAGGACTTCTTCGTGGTTTTGAAGTTTGTGGTACAACCCAAGTAATCTCTCTGCTCCAAAATTTTTGCTATTGTGCTTGAGTACCAAAAGTAAGGACGTTCCGGATCATAATTTGTTACCCGCCCAGTGCGCTCAAACTCAAGTGTACCAGGGGTGATGATTCTCATTTCTTGCAGAGTTCGGGCAATTTTCCCGGGACCTTGCCCCTCTGCGGCAAGCTGAAAAATCAGTTTGACCACAGGGGCAGCTTCCTCGTCCACCAGTAGGTTGCCGTCCGCATCCCGCACATAGCCATACGGCGCATGGGTGGACAGGCGCTTGCCGCTCAATCCTTTGGCACGGAACACGGCACGGATTTTCTTGCTGGTATCTTTCGCGTACCACTCGTTGATGATGTTCCGAAAAGGGGTAAAATCGTTGTCCTCACGGTCACTATCCACGCCGTCATTGACGGCAATAAACCGCACATCTTTTTCTGGAAAGCGGATTTCCGTATACATCCCGACCTCCAGATAGTTGCGCCCAAACCGGGACATATCCTTGACCACCACCATACTCACACTGCCATCTTCAATATCAGACAGCATTTCTTGGAAGCCGGGGCGGTTGAACGATACCCCGGAGTACCCATCGTCTTTATAGACCTTATAGTTTGTGATGCCGTGGTCTTTGGCGTATTTTTCGAGGATTGCGATTTGGTGGGCGATGCTGTTGCTATCCCCCTCGTTATCATCATCGCGGGAAAGCCGGACATAAAGGGCTACCCAGCGTTCAAGTAGATCTTTTGTGATTTTTGGCATTACCGCACACCTCCCAAGAGAGCTTCCAACTCTTTTAGATGTGGGTAACTTGAATGCTCGGAAGTTCTGTTTTCACGGAGCGAATACAGCACAACGCCGTACTGCGGGAACAGCACCTCCAACAGAAAGCAAACGTTCCACATATTGCGGCTCAATCTGTCCAAACCGCTGACCAAAACGATGCTGACCTTTCCGGCCTTTACATCTGCAATCATTTTCTCAAAAGAAGGGCGCTTGCGGTTCTGCCCGGTAAATCCATTGTCGATGTAATGTACGATGTTTGACAACTGCTTTTCGTTTGCGTATTGTTCCAACATTTTCTGCTGAAGCAGGATTTGATTTTGATTGCCAGGATAGTCGATACGGGTATACATTGCTGTGATTTTATCATTTCTTGACTGCCTACTCATTGTTTCCTCCAATCCGGCAGTCTCTTTCAAGTGTCACTTTTGACACTTATATTATATCAAATCTGCCGATACAGTGCAAATTTCACATGGTTTTTCTAATTTTTTCTTCCTTTGTGGCGCGGTCAATCATCTGCCTGATTTGGTCGGCAGCCGTGCGCCCGTTCTCTTTGAAATGCGCGGTCACGGTATAGACCGTGCCGTTGATCTCCCGTTTCTTTTCTGGAGAATTTTGTGGAAATTCTTTCAATGACGTTCCTCCGTGAAGATAGAAATACATCGTTGCATCGCGCCCGCTGGGGCGCGTTTCTTTATTATAAAAAAGCAAACAGACGGCAGCTGGCAGCTGCTCCATAGGCTGTAACCTCCCCCCATGCTCGTGGCGGGGCGTCCTACGCTGTGACGCATAGCCGACGCAAGTATCATCATATCCACACGCAAAATCGTCGCCCACAGTCCAGCCACAGACTGTTTTGCGGTGCTGGCGTTCTTCGCTCCATCCCGGCCTTGTATCCCTCCTTTGACCGCAGACTTCCCAGCGCACCCACCGTTGGCTCTTAACGCGCGGAATGTATCTGTTCGCTCTATTCAATTTACAAGGTACAGGTATGGCATAAAGGCCTGTCGGCTGATTGTCAGCCTGTCAAAGCACATTTGCTAAAATGCACTTTGACAGAGCGATAATCTGTCCCAACTTGGGACGCATTTCAGAGGAACCGGGGCGGGCAAGATACCCGCCCCGGCCTTTGGATTACTGCGATTTGATCGTTTTCAGAAATGCGACCAGCATATCCAAAAACTCACTGTTGGTTGGGATGCGGCTCAAGGGCGTCCCGGCGATATGCTCCAAAAAGCTGTGGTCGGTTCGCTCCCAGCTAACGTGGATTAGCGTCCGCAGCGCTCGCTCCACAGAGGAAGCGGTCACGCCGAAGTGTCGTGCCGTTTCCGGGTACAGGCTCTTGGTGACGCGCTGAACACCGGCTTCGGATTCCATCAGGTGATCCACCATGTAAAGCGTATATTTGAACCCCAGCAGCTTGCCGGTTACACCCAGCGCCCGTAAGATACGCTCCGTGGTCAGGGGCTTGTCCATCGAGGACGCTTCTTGATCCGATAC
This sequence comes from uncultured Oscillibacter sp., assembly GCA_964553905.1. GTDB lineage: Bacteria > Bacillota > Clostridia > Oscillospirales > Oscillospiraceae > Oscillibacter. The sequence continues at coordinate 3,086 of CAZKMN010000076.1, read as the reverse complement.
GAAAAAGCAAAGAGGCA
>CAZKMN010000076.1:0-3059 GCA_964553905.1 uncultured Oscillibacter sp. | reverse complement strand
TACCATCCTTTCCGATTGTGAGATAGAATTGGAGGTATCGGGTGCGGCGGGGAACGGCAGCGAAAAATCCTCTTGCCGTTTTAGTTAAACCTCATTTGCATGAAGTTTTGCGCCTGTTCCCAGTGCCGTTTCCTCCTGCGTGGCCGCTCCCCGGGCGTTGGCTTGGTGGGCCAGCTGATTCACATTGTTGCCGATGGCGGACAGCTCCCGCAGCAGGGCGGCGTAGGTGTCGGGAGGTCTGGGACGCAGATTCTCACCCATGACCAGCTGGCGCAGCAGCGGCTCCATTTTCATGCCGCTGGTCTTGGATAATTCCCGCAGCTTGGCATATTCGGGAGCTGTCAGCCGCAGGGTCAGTTTCTTGACGTTGTGCCGCATGGCATCATCCTCTCTATATAATCTCTATATAATAATGTGTCCCAACTTGGGACATATTGCTTCAGCGAACAGGGTTGCTCCTCCGATGCTCCGCTGCCCGTGGCACTTTGGCTCGCTCTCTGGCTTTCCAATAGTCGGGGTTGTACGTTTGGATACTGCGGTCAATGCTTGCGGTGAAAGTGGCGACATCGGTGATTCGTTCCGGGATTGTCCAGAGCTTTTTATCCAACAGCTCCCGCAGGACAACTTGCTCCTGACAATCCTCTTCAAACCACAGATAGCCGCTTTCCTGAAAGCCGCATTTCCGGGCGGCTGGCGACAGCAGCAGCGCAGCATCAAAGGCAACGCGGACGCCGCCATGACTGGCTGTGCTGACCAAATCCATGCCCGGAATCAGAGAATCGCTCCATTGAATTTCTCCCCAGGGCGAAAATTCCGGCTGCATAATAGACCTCCATTTCTTTTGTGTCCCAACTTGGGACATATTCCGTTGGGGCTGAGTGCGTGGGGGCTTGGGGTTCTCCCCAACAAGTGGAATTTTGCCGTCAAAATTCCGTACTTGCTGGAACAGCACCGCCATAGGCGGCGCTGTTGGGACGGGGGTCATCGGGTCGGCGAAACAGGCTCCTTTTGTGGCTTTTTCCGTGTCCAGCCCTTTTCAAAACGATGCTCCAGCATTATAATTTTGGTAAGCTCAGCTTCGCTCTCCGGGGCATAACGGATACGCGCTGGTCTGCCGTATCGCTCGACAATGCGCTGGCGACTGGCATCCAACTCGGCATAGGAAAACTCCATCGTCTCCCTGCTTGCAAAGGTCAGCCTTGCGCTGGCTGCGGGGATGGCGGCAGAAATAACACGCCGCACCTGCTCCCGGTAATTCAGGGGGACAACCTTGCCGGTAATCCCGGAATCGCTTTGCCCGGTGACGGTCAGCCGGTATGCCTTAACCTGATCGGCTGCGTCTGCGTAATGCATCCAGATGGAATGAGCCTCACTGCCTTTTAGAAACACCTCACGCTCGGGCACCAGCCATGTGCCGTTGGTGCGGCACATCCAATAAAAGCTGCGGTTTTCCATGTCATATTCATTAACAGACGCAAGCAGCTTTCGCTTGTCAAACTCAAAGTCCGATTGATAATGCTGAACCGTTTCTGCGACGATGTTTTCCAGATATGGAAGTAGGTCAACGTCCCGGCTCATTCATACCATTCCTTATCCCTGCGCCGTGCCACGGACGGAGAAAAATACTTCTCGTCAAACTCCGCGATGGTATAGCGGCCAATGCCCAGATCGGTGATAAAATCGCCGGATTCGATGATTCTCCGGCCATTGGGTGGCAGCTCCACCGGAATCGGCGTCAGGACGGTGCCGTAAAAGGGGCCTGCCGCTTCATCCGTCAGGCAAAAGGCCGCGCCGTTTGTCTCGGAGCCAATTTGGATTTCATAGCAGAAGATTTCCAGATGGATGGTGGCGCGGCTGAGTCTGTGTGGCGTGAACAGCGCCGGGATTCCAAAAATCTCAATTTCCTCCATGCGGAGATTGCTTGCGTTCATTTTTTCGATCATAGGGTTCCTCCTTGTTATCGTTGTGGGATACGTTCCGTTTTCGTCTGCGACTGCATCACCGGCGGGGCCAGTTCCGGGCATTGGCGTTCCAGCCCGTCGATCAGTTCGGCGGCGGTGGCGCGTATGCAGTCCAGCGACGCCTTGAGTTCCGGCAATTCCCTGCCTTTGCTCCACCCGGCCACATAGCCAAAGGAGTAGTCCGCCGTGTCGATGCCAAAGTGCTGGCACACTACATAAGCCACGCTCTCGGCCTCCACCTCGCGAGTGCGGCGGTCTTTCTCCGGCAGGCCGGTCACAACACCGTTTTCCACAGGTAGGGCGTGGAGCTTGGCATGGGCGATTTCGTGGATCAGCGTCTTGACCGTCTGCAATTCGCTCATGCCGGATTTCACGAAAACAGTCTGCGCCAGATGGTCATAGCAGCCCTTGGCCTGTCCCGGCATTTCCTTTTCCGCCACCGGGACGGGGGATAACTCTCGCAGGGCAGCGGTCAGGCTGGTGTACTGCTCCACGCTCCCGGTCAGTTCACTGACGCCCAGGGCAGGCAGTTCCTTGCCCTCTGTCTGGCTCACATCGAACACGGTCACAACCTTAAAGCTGGCCCTGCTGACGGAAACGGCCTCCTTGACCGGATTTCCGCCAGCGTCCAGCACCGGCTGTCTGGTCTGCGGGTCGATTTTATCCTGCTCCAGCAGCTTTTTGTAGGGACAGGGAGCAAGGATGCGGATACCGGTTTCACCCTTTTTGACCTTACGGCCAAAGTCTTTTTGCCATGCGTGGAAACCGGCCACACGGGATGCTGCCGGGTATTGCAGGGCAATCAACAGCACATTGTTGAAGCTGTAACGGTGAAATTTGGACATGGTTTGCAGATAGGCCGCATAGCGTCCGCTCTGGAAAACTGCGCCCACGCCGTCCTCCAGCTTCTCCATGACCTCCCGCAGTCGCTCCTCCGGGGTCGGGTAATCTGCGGGAATCATTTAACCGCGCCCCGGCGGGGTGTCCCGCTCCTTGTCCCGCTGGCGAGTGGGTCTGTCTTTGGGATGTGCCTGTACCTTCAGCGTGATTGGCTCGTTGCCGTGGACACCCAGCAGAATTTCGGCGTTTTTGAATTTC
>CAZKMN010000075.1:6512-8169 GCA_964553905.1 uncultured Oscillibacter sp. | reverse complement strand
GGCGCGCTGGGACTGTATGTGAGCAATCCGTCTGTGACGGTGTTCCAGCCCATGAACATCAATTTTGGCATCATTCCCCCTCTGGATCACCATGTAAAGGGAAAACGAAACAAAAATGCCGAGATTTCGGCTCGTTCTCTGGAGATTATTGAGCAAATCAGACCGGAGGTGTGCGGATGAAGATCATTGTAGACGCTATGGGCGGCGACAACGCCCCGGACGCGATCGTACAGGGCGCGCTGGAGGCCCACGCACGCTGCGGCGCGGATATTTTGCTGGTTGGGCGGACGGCTGAGGTGCTGCGCGCCGTGGAGCGATGCGGGGTCAAGACGCTGCCCGGCGGCGTGGAGATCCGGGACGCCTCCGAGGTGGTGGAGATCAGCGATGACCCGGCTACCGCGTTCAAAAAGAAGAAAGATTCCTCGCTGACCGTGGGACTGACGCTGCTGCATGACGGGGCGGGAGACGCATTTGTCTCCGCCGGGTCCACCGGCGCTCTGCTGGCGGGCGCAACCCTGCTGGTCAAGCGAATCCGGGGAATTCGGCGGGCCGCCATGGGCCCCAGTGTGCCGGTGTACAACGGATACATCACCCTTTGCGACTGCGGCGCCAATGCGGAGTGCACCCCGGAATATTTGCTGCAATTTGCCTTTTTGGGGAGCTTTTACGCCCAGCGTGTGCGGGGTATCGAGCGGCCCCGGGTGGCGCTTTTGAACATCGGTGCGGAATCGGAAAAGGGCGATGCGCTGCGCCATGAGACCTTTGCGCTGCTTCAGGAGGCCGGCGATCAGGGCCGCATTCACTTTATCGGAAACATCGAGGCCAATGACGCCGTGATGGGCAAGGCCGATGTGGTGGTGACCGATGGATTCACCGGGAATGTGATGCTCAAGTCGCTGGAGGGCGTCAGCAGATTTTTGATGCAGGAGCTCAAGACCATGTTTTTGACAAACGGTCGCACAAAGCTGGCTGCCGGGCTCATCAAAAACGACATGGCCCGTATGAAGAAACGGATTGATCCCTCCGAGATCGGCGGCACGCCGTTTTTGGGCATCAGCAAGCCGGTGGTAAAAGCGCACGGAGGCTCTGACGCCAAAGCCTTTGCCAATGCCATCTTACGGGCGAGAGAATATGCCGAAAGCGGCTTCATTGGAGAGATCGAGGCGAATATTGACTATATGCGGGTGAAACGCCCGATGGAAAATATTTGATTCCCTATTGACACCGATACGGTGAATGCCGTATGATTACCCCAGATAAATCCTGTAAGGAGTGAACGTGTATGTCGATCGAGGACATTTTTCAAACGATGAGAGAACTGGTGGCCGAGCAATTTGCCATGGAGCCGGAAGAGGTCACCATGGACAGTTCTTTCGAGGAGGACTTGGGCGCCGATTCTGTGGATCTTGTGGAGCTGGTTATGGCCATGGAAGAGGAATTCGAAGTCGGTGAAATCCAAGAGGATGAGCTGGCTACGCTCAAAACCGTTGGCGACGCTGTGAATTATATCGCCGGCAAACTGAGCAAATAAAGAAGAGGTACAGCCCCGCCATCCGCGCGGGGCTTCCTTATGAGGAGGTGCGCTATGCGGGAATTGGAGAATAAGCTGAATTACACCTTTCAAAATCCTGAACTTTTGAGTGAGGCGCTCAGCCAC
>CAZKMN010000075.1:0-6502 GCA_964553905.1 uncultured Oscillibacter sp. | reverse complement strand
ATGCCAACGAGCATCGCGCCGCGGGACTTTCCAGTAATGAACGACTGGAATTTTTGGGGGATTCGGTGCTGGGCTTTGTGACGGCCGAATTTCTCTTTGTGCAGCATCCCGACCTGCCGGAGGGTGACCTTACCCGAATCCGCGCCGCTCTGGTTTGCGAGCAGAGTCTCTACGAGGTGGCGCAAAAGCTGGAGCTGGGTCGGTATTTGAAGCTGGGACGCGGGGAGGAGGCCGGCGGCGGTCGAAGCCGTACGTCCATTCTGGCCGACGCCACGGAGGCGGTGTTTGCCTCTGTGTATCTGGATGGCGGCATCGGCGCGGCTTCCACGCTGATCCATCGGGTTTTGCTGGATGCAGAGCGGGAAGAGGTCGTGGAGGAGCGCCGCCGGGATTATAAAACGGCGCTGCAAGAGCTGGTCCAGCGGCAGGCCGATCAGGTTTTGACCTACTGCATGACCGGTGAAGAGGGCCCTGACCACGACAAGACCTTTTTGGCGGAGGTCCAGCTCAATGGCGTGGGCATCGGGACCGGCTCCGGACACAGCAAAAAAGAGGCGGAGCAATCCGCTGCCAAAACCGCGCTGGAAACGTTGGAAAAACCGTGAAACAGAAGCTGTCACAGGCCGTTTGGCGTCTGTGACAGCTTTTTGCCCTGTGCGCTTTCGGGAGAGAGCTCTCTCGAAATATGACTGGAATTTGGCCTTGGGACGTGGTATACTACTTCCGTATCGTCCGTATAGGCAATTTTAAGCAATTTAGGAGCGTGTATCAAATGTCTCTTTTATCATCTGTGCTGCTGGGGCTGATTCAGGGCGTCGGAGAATTTTTGCCCATTTCCAGTTCCGGCCATCTGGCCATTGCCCAGCATCTGTTGCAAACCTCGGGCATTTCCGAGATCCCGGAGTTTTTTGACGTGCTGCTGCATTTGGGCACGCTGCTGGCTGTGTTTTTTGCCTATCGGGACGAGGTCCGCGATATGGTGCTGGAGTTTTTTTACGGCATTGGCGACCTTGCCAGACATACCACGCCCACGCCGGTGCCACCGGCACGGCGGATGATTTTGCTCATTATTGTCGGTACATTGCCCCTTTTTGCGGTGCTTCCCATCAAGGATACGGTCCAATCGCTTTCAGACAACATGTTTTTTGTGGCCGGCGCACTGCTGGTCACCGGCTGTCTGCTCTTCGCCAGTGACCGTGTGCGCCGTGGGCGGAAGACGGAAAAGACCGCCACCATGCTGGACGCGCTGGTGGTTGGGCTTGCGCAGGCTGTTGCCACCTGCCCCGGCATTTCCCGCTCCGGCACCACGATCACCACCGGCTGCTTCCTTGGCTTTGAGCGGAAGTTTGCCGTGCGCTATTCCTTCTTGATGTCCATTCCCGCCGTGCTGGGCGCCAACATCCTGAGTGTGAAGGACGTGGTGGAAGCGGGCGGCGTTGAATGGAGTCAGGTCCCTGTGTATCTGGCTGGCGTTGCGGTGGCAGCCATCGTCGGGTACGGCTGCATCCGGCTGCTGCGTATGATCGCGGACAAGGGAAAATTCGGCTTTTTTGCATACTACTGCTGGGCGGTCGGCATTTTGACGCTGATATTGAACGCAGTGGTCAAGGGCTGACGATCGGCCGCATTCATTTCGACAAGCGCGCTTTCGCGTCCGGCAATTTGCCGGCGCGGCGGCGCATGTTTCATGTTCCAAAGGAGGGATTTCACCTGTGGCAACTGCTGCTTCCACCCCTAAAAAAACAACAAGATCGCCTGCAAAACAGAATTCCGGTCGCGGGAAAAAACCAACACAGCCGCCCAAACAGCCCATTCGTCGGGAGGTTTGGGGCGTTGTGCTGCTGGTGCTGGCGCTGTGCGTAGGCGTGAGCTACTGCGGAATTTCCGCCATTTTTATCGATTGGCTTGCCCTGCTGCTCAAGGGGCTGCTTGGCTACGGCTATTGGCTCAGCGGCCCGGCTCTGGTGCTGGCGGGTCTGATTTTGCTGTTCCATCGGGGGCGCCCGGTGCGACTTCGCGCCACCTGCGCTCTTTTGACGCCGATCCTGCTGGGAAGCCTCGGCCATATGGTGCTTTGCAAAGAGAGCTACCCCTCCTCCGTGGGAATTTTAAAGCTGCTGTGGAATTCCGGAACGGCGCTTGCCTCCGGCGGCGCAGTTTCCGGCGCACTGGCGGTGGGATCTGTGGCGGTTTTTTCCAAAGTGGCCTCTGTGATCCTCTTTACGGCGCTGCTGGTGATCCTTTTGATGATCAGCCTGCGGCTCACAATTGGCGCGCTGATCGAAAAGCACCGCGCCCGTCCGGTTTACGAGCCGGAGCCGGAGGAAAAGCAGCCCGCCCTGCGGGTGGTTCCGCTGGAGACGCCCCGCAAGCCCACGCCGCGCACCGTCATCGATATCCCGCTGGATGATGAGCCCACTGTGCCTGCTTTAAAAGAACCTGGCCGTTTTACCGGCTTTTTCCGGCATAAATCCGCCCAGCAAAAGACGCCGGATCAGGTGCTCTCCGGCGGAGAGCGCACTGCGGAGACGACAGCGCCCGTTGCGCCGCCACCCGCCATTCCAACGCCCCCCACGCCCCCGGCTCCCGCGCCGGACGAGCAGCCTCCTGCGGAGCCTGCCATGCAGGAAATTGCGGTCCCTGTCCGGAAAGAAAAGGCAAAGGCCGCCAAGGAAGTGGCAGTTCAAACTGCGGCAGTCACGGCGGAGATCGAACAGAAAATGGCCGTGGAGGAGAGCACGTATCGCTTCCCGCCCATTACGCTGCTCACGGCCAGCCACAATGAAAACTTTACCGAGGCAGGCGCGGAGCTGCGGAATAATTCCCGTCGTCTGGCAGAGACGCTTACCAGCTTTGGCGTGGACGCCACCCCCGGCGAGGTGGTTCACGGACCCTCTGTCACCCGCTATGAATTCATACTGGAGCAGGGCGTTAAGCTCTCAAAGCTCACCAATCTGGCCGATGATATCGCTCTGGCGCTGGGCGCCACCGGCGTGCGGATCGCGCCGATTCCCGATAACATCTCTGTGGTCGGCATCGAGGTGCCCAATAAGCAGGTGACGCCAGTGCTGATCCGGGATGTGATCGAGTCCAGAAGCTTTACGGAGCACCGCTCCAAGGTGGCCTTTGCGTTGGGCCGGGACATTGGCGGCAACAACGTGATCGGCAACATCGAAAAGCTGCCCCACGTCCTGATTGCCGGCACCACGGGCTCCGGCAAGTCTGTGTGCACAAACTCGCTGATTATCAGCCTGCTCTATAAGTCCACCCCGGACGAGGTGCGCTTTATCATGGTGGACCCCAAAATGGTGGAATTGGCCCCCTATAACGGCATTCCCCACCTGCTGATCCCCGTGGTCACGGACCCGAAAAAGGCGGCAGGGGCCTTGCAGTGGGCTGTGTTTGAGATGATGAAGCGCTATAAGACGTTTTCGGAACACGGCGTCAAAAAGCTGGAGGAATTCAACAAACTGGCCCGGGCCAACGAAGAGCTGGAGACCCTGCCCAGCGTGGTGGTGGTCATTGATGAGCTGGCGGATCTGATGCTGGTGGCGGCAAAGGAAGTGGAAGAATCCATCTGCCGTGTGGCCCAGATGGGCCGTGCCGCCGGCGTCCATCTGGTCATTGCAACCCAGCGCCCCTCTGCGGACGTGATCACCGGCCTCATGAAAGCCAACATTCCCAGCCGAATTGCCTTTGCGGTGGCGTCCTCGTTGGAATCCCGCATTATTTTGGACAATACCGGCGCGGAAAAGCTGGTGGGAAAGGGCGATATGCTCTATGCGCCGCTGGGCGTTGGAAAGCCGGTCCGGGTGCAGGGCTGCTTCATCTCTCCCGAGGAGATCGAGCAGGTGGTGGAGTTTGTCAAGCAGTCCGGCGAGGCCCACTACTCGGACGAGGTGCTTGCCAAGATCGAAGAGTCCGTTCAGGAAAAGGGCAGTGGGAAAAGCGCCCCTGCGGAGCCCTGCGAGGATGAGGGCGACGAGCTGCTGCCTGCCGCTGTGGAAGTGGTGCTGGAAACGGGACAGGCCTCTGTGTCCATGCTCCAGCGACGATTGAAGCTGGGCTATTCCCGTGCCGCCCGGGTGGTAGATCAGATGGAGGAGCGCGGCATCGTGGGCCCGTTTGAGGGCTCTAAGCCGCGCCAGCTCCTCATCACACGCGCCCAATGGCAGGAAATGCAGATGGGCGGCGTTTCTGCCGCACCTGACACCGCGCCCGTGGAATCGGACGAAGAATCGGAAAAATGACACTTGACAAATCACTTTAAACACGTATAATGAGAGAAACAAACGCGATGACAAAGCGAACCTTGCGAAACCGGCTTTCAGCGAGAGGGGATTGGTGCAAGCCCTCAGCCCACGCCGTGAGGCAGCCACTTTGGAGCAGTCTGCGATGAGCAGAACGGTTCATCCACGTTATCGGATGGCGTGAGATGTCCTCCTATGGGGGACAAATCAGGGTGGTACCGTGAAAGACTATTCGCCCCTGACTTTGGTCAGGGGCGTTTTTTTCGTTTTCCCCGGCACCGGCGGCGACCTGTCAGCGCCGCTTCCATGCAGCAAAAGCACATCGTGCACAATCAGGCTAAGGAGGCTATCCTGAAATGAAATTTTCAAGTAAGATCGAAAAATGCGACCTTTCGCCGGTGCGAAAGTTCTACCCGTATGAAATGGCGGCGAAGGCCAGAGGCCGTGTGGTCCACCACCTGAATATCGGACAGCCCGACGTGGAGACGCCCAAGGAATTTTTTGAGGCCGTGCGCGGCTATGGAGAGTCCGTGCTGGCGTATGCGCCCTCCCCCGGAGAGGGCGTGTTTCTGGACGCGGTGCTGGGCTACTATGCAAAGCTGAATACTCCGCTGGAGCGGGGGAACGTGCTGGCGACCTACGGCGGCAGCGAAGCACTTCAAATCGTCATGTCCTGCATTTTGGACGAAGGGGACGAGATTCTGGTCCCCGAGCCGTTTTATCCCAATTACACGACCTTTATCAACATCACCGGCGGAAAGATTCGCCCCATTCCCACCAGCGCGGAAACCGGCTATCGCTTTGCCACGCGGGAGCAGATCGAACCGCTCATCACGCCCCGGACCCGGGCCATCCTGATGACAAATCCGGGAAATCCCACCGGCGTAGTCCTGACGCGCGAGGAAATGCGTCTCATGGTGGATATTGCCAAGGAGCATGACCTGTTCCTCATCAGCGATGAGGTCTACCGCGAGATCATCTACGGCGGAGAGAAGATCTCCACCATGCTGGAATGGGAGGACGCTGCGAAAAATATCGTGGTGATCGACTCTGTTTCCAAGCGCTTTTCCGCCACGGGCGCCCGGGTGGGCGTGCTGGCTTCCCGGAATATGGGACTGATGAACGAGGCGATGAAGCTTTGCCAAGGTCGGCTTTGCTCCGCCACGCTGGATCAAATCGGCTCTGCCGCCATGTATAACGCATTGGGCAGCGATTATTACGCCACAGTGCTGGAAGAGTACAGAAGCCGGCGGGACGCGGTGGTTGCGGGCCTTTCCAAGCTGCCTGATGTACAGTTCCGCTGCCCGGAGGGCGCATTTTACATGATGGTCACGCTGCCTGTGGACGACGCCGAAAAGCTCCTTTATTTCCTGCTGGAGGAATTTGAGGATCAGGGCGAAACCGTGATGTACGCTCCCGGCGAGGGCTTTTACGGCACGCCGGGTCTGGGCCGCAACGAGATTCGGATCGCCTATGTGACCAATCCCGAGGATCTGACCCGGGCTATCGAGCTGCTGGGCCTTGGCATCAAGGCCTACAACGCAAGGAGAAAGTAAGATGATTCGCCATCTTGTTTTTTGGAAATTCCGCCCGGGAACCGAAGAACAGCAGACCCAATTTTTGGAGGGCTTGCAGGGCTTGATGGGAGTTGTTCCCCAACTGAAGCGCTGCGAGGTGAGCCGGGCTATGACCGGAGGGACCTACGACGCCATGCTCTTGAGTGAGTTTGACGATCTTGCGGCTCTGGAGGCCTATCGAAAAGACCCCCGGCATCAGGCGCTCTCCGCCCTGTGCAAGTCCATTCGGACAGACCGGGGCTGTGTGGATATCGAGTCAAAACCTCCGGCTAAGGGTCTGCCCATAGAGAACGGAGAAAAGCCTTGTGGCATTGATACCCACAATCCAGTCGGCTTTTGCCCTGCACAGTGCCGCTTGATAGAGATTATTGTATTCCGCACCATCTTTGAGATGTTCAAAACCCTTTTGAATGGCAGTATCTTCAAGAGAGGAAATCCAAAGCCTTTTAACAGGCTTCTTGCACTTCGCCTTTTCATAAACAAGACGGAAGATGAGTTCGCCCTCTCGCCCTGCATCGGTGGCACAGATAACGGTGTCCACTCGGCTGTCGGCAAGCAGCTTTTTCAGCACATCAAACTGCTTTTTGGTACTGCTTGAAACCTCAAACTGCCACTGGTCGGGAAGTATGGGTAAATCCCCATACCTCCACTTGGCATATTTTTCATCGTAGCTGT
>CAZKMN010000074.1:0-8196 GCA_964553905.1 uncultured Oscillibacter sp. | reverse complement strand
TTGGAGCAGCCAAAGGGCTTTCCCCAGCCCTGCACCTTGATGGACCCGGAGCAGCTAAAGGTGGTATCCATCGTGACGGCCCCCTCCTCCAGCGCCGCCGCCAGGGTCAGCGGCTTAAACGTGGAGCCGGGCTCATAGGTGGAATCAATGCACTTGTTGCGCCACTGGGAGCCCATAATGGAGCTTTTTGCCGCCGCCACCGCCGCCTGATACGCCTCCTCGCTTTCGTAGGAGCTGCGCTTTTGCGCCAGCGCCGCCAACGTTGTGTCCAGCTCGCTTTGCAGATTTGGGTCATAGAGCGTGCCGTAGCTGTTGGGATCGTAAGTAGGGTAAGACGCCATCGCCAGAATGCCGCCGGTCTTCACGTCCATCATGATGCCGGTGGCGCCGTTTTTGGCGTCAAATTTTTTGACCATGCTCTCGATGCCTTTTTCCAGAAAATACTGGACGTTGGTATCCAACGTGAGGACCAGATCCTTGCCGTTTTCCGCATCGTAATACTGCTCATACTGATACAAAAGGTCGCTTCCGGCGGCATTTTTTGCCGTGACGGTCAGCCCGGAGGTGCCCTCAAGGACGCTGTTATACTTGGCCTCCAGCCCCACGCCGCCCTGATTATCTCCGTTGACAAAGCCGATGACGTTGGCCGCCAGCGTACCGTAGGGATAATACCGCTTGGAGCCCGGCTCCATGTAGACGCCGCGGAGCTTTACCCGGGTCTTTTCGGCCACCTCCGCGCCCTCGTCATCAATCTCGCCGTTGATAAAGCGGCGGACATCGTCCGCGATCTCCTGATCCACCCGCTTTTTGACGATCTCATACTGGGAATTGGTGCGCTCCATGCGCTCTAAAATAGTCTCCTCGTTGATCTCCAGAATGCGGCTGAGACCCCGGGCGATATACGCCCCGTCCCGCAGCTCCGGCGGGGCGTAGCTCTCGCCGTTCTCCTCCGCCTTTTTTGCCGCTTCCTCCTGCTTTTTCTTCTGCTCCGCCACGTATTGGTTCACCTCGTAGGGGGAGACAAACACGGTCTCCGCCGTGGCGGAAATCGCCACGGGATACCCGTTTTGATCGTAGATCGTCCCTCGGGAGGCCGTGATGACGGTGCTGCGGGTCTGCTGGGCCACCGCCTTTTCCTGAAGCACTTGATGCTGCTTGATTTGCAGGTCGTACAGCTTCCAAAAAAGCATCACAAAGGTCAAAATTCCCAGCAGCGCCATCATCAGCACCGTGCGGCTGCGGATGATCTGGTTGGCGCGCCGGGCGGCGTCTGTTTTTCTTCGGGGTGTTTTTGCCATGGCTCCATGCCTCCTGTACTGTCAAACGGGGAGTAAGAAGATATTCCTTCTTACTCCCCACTGTCCCTGTATTATAGTGCGGCAGTCAGTCAAAATATTCCACTACCGCGTAGACCCCATGGTTCAGCGAGGTCAGCAGCCGACTGAGGACCCCCGGTTCCGCCTGCTGGTACACCACGGCGCTGTCTCCATCGGAGAGGTCGATGTAATAGATCTGACTGCTGCTGGGCTTGCTCATTCCCGCCGCCTCGGCAGCTTCCTTCACGGTGTTCAAATCGAACATCCGCTCATATTGCGCGGTCAGCGTCACATTTTCCGTTTCCAACTGGCTGAGCTGGTTTTTCAGCGTCACCGTCTCGGCAGAGAGCTGCGTGAGCTGGATATAACTCAGCAAAACCAGAATGGCCAGCGCCGCAACCGCGCCAAAGCCCGCCACCGTTAAAAGGGACAGCTTTTGTCTCTCCCGGGGTAACGTCTTGGAAACGCTGCGGATCTCCGGCTGCGCCGTCGTCTCTCGCGGGCGGATAAATTCGCCGGCGTGACGCAGTTCCCGTTCCCGAAGTTCCCGGTCCAGATCATAGGCCAGATCGCCGTAGACAGCGTTCCGGCTTGAATACTGCAATTGGCGTGCTGCCGATGCCACAATGATCTCCTCCTCCACAAACGTTACAACTGCTTGAGCGCAGCTCGTCCCACACTCGAAAAGCCGCCGCGCCTATTCTTCAAAGTTCCTGCGAGCCACATTTTTCTGCCACACGCAGCTTGGCGCTGCGGGCGCGGGGGTTTTCCATCAGCTCCGTTTCGTCGGAGACAATGGGTTTGCGATTCACCAGCCGCACCTGCGGCGTTTTTCCGCACACGCACACCGGAAATTCCGGCGGGCAGGTACAGCCTCGGGCCAAATCTGCCAGCGTGCGCTTGACGATGCGATCCTCCAGCGAGTGGAACGTGATGACCGCCAGCCGTCCGCCGGGGTTCAGGCCCTCCACCGCAGCTTGCAGCATGGGCGCAAGCGCATCCAACTCGCCATTGACCGCAATGCGGATGGCCTGAAAGCTGCGCTTGGCGGGATGCTGTTTTTCCCGAAGCGCCGCCGGGGGCATGGCGCCCTTGATAAGCTCCACCAGCTCCAGCGTGGTTCGCACCGGAGCGAGCTCCCGGGCGCGGACAATAGCTCTGGCAATGGCGGGGGCATAGCGTTCCTCGCCGTATTCATACAAAATGCGGCGCAGCTCTTCATAGCTCCAGCCGTTGACCACCTCGTAGGCCGTCAGGGGCGCAGAGGCGTCCATTCGCATGTCCAACGGCGCATCCTGCATATAGGAAAAGCCCCGTGACGCATCATCCAGTTGGGGGGAGGAAACACCCAGATCAAAGAGCATTCCATCCACTCCGGAGACGCCCGCTTCCCGCAAGACATCGCCAAGTCTTTCAAAATTACTGTGGACCAGCGTCACCCGGTCCAGATACGGTGCGAGACGAATTCTGGCTGCGTCGATCGCCGCCATGTCTCGGTCGATACAAAGAAGCCGGCCGGTGGTGAGCCTTTGGGCGATCTCGATTGAGTGCCCTGCGCGGCCCAATGTACCGTCCACATACACCCCGTCGGGGCGGATGCAGAGCGCTTGGATGCATGCGTTGAGCAATACAGGCTGATGTGTATATTCCATGGCCGTTCAGCTCCGCGTACGGCGGGCGCGAGCCAGCGCATCCATGGCGGCAGCCATGTCGTCGCTCTCCAGCATCCGCGCTTCCCGGGCAGACCAGGCAGCCTCGTCCCAAATCTCGGCAAAAGCATTCAGTCCCACAATGGTCGCGGTCTTTTTCAGTCCCGCGTGTTTCCGCAGATTGGCGGGGATCAGCACGCGGCCCTGCGCGTCCGGCTCGCACTGCACGGCATTGGCGTACAAAAGTGTCAGCGCGCGCGTTTCGGTATAGGAGAGGTCGTCCATTTCCTCGGACATTTGGTCCCACTTGGCCTGTGGATAAATGGTCAGGCAATGCTCGGCGCCAATGGTGATATAAAACGTATCGCCCAGCGCTTCCCGCATGGTGGAGGGGATCACCAGACGGCCCTTGGAATCAATGCTGTTATTGGATTTTCCCAGCAGTCTAGCCATCGGCGCCGCCCCCTTTTCCCCATTTTGAGGGATTTGGTGGCACTTGATTACCATTCCATGCGCCAATTACCCACAAATCCCCACCGCTTTCTTTGAGTATAAGCGAAACATTCTTGGAATGCAAGCATTTTTTTCCGACGTGAAACCTTGAAAACAGGGCCTTTTTCGGCAAAACACCCCCTAAAAAGGGCAAACAAAACAGGTGTTCGAGCGTCAGTCGGTTAGTTTACGTAAAATAGCAAAAGGCCTCCAACACAACATGTTGTGTTGGAGGCCATTTTAAGGGGATCGTCTCCCCAAAATATCGGATTATCTGAAAAAGTTTGGTAGGTTTTTTCGTCGATTTTGACAAACTTTTCAGGATTATGGTCGACCCGGGGAAATTATTCCTCCGCAGGCGCTTCCTGCTCCTTTGCATCCAGCTTTTCGCGCTGTTCCTGAAGCTTTGCGCTGGAGGCGCTGCGGAAGCGAACGCGGGACTGCTTGACCTCGTCCAACGCGGCCTGAACAGCCTCCTCTGTGCGGGAGAGGGCGTCCTCGGCGTATTCGTTGGCGACCTGATAGAGCTGGCGAGAGCGGTCCTCCGCCCGGGCCACAATTTGGCGTGCTTTTTCCTTGGCGGCGTACAAAACCTCGCTGTCGGACACCTTGGATTTGGCGTCCAGCTCGGCTTGGCGCATCATGCGCTCCACGTCCCGCTTGGCGTCGTCCACAAATTTATCACGGGCTGCCAGCAGTTCCTGCGCCCGCTTGATCTCCACCGGCAGCGCCGCGCGCAGCTCGTCCAAAAGATCCAGCATTTCATCCCGCTCCACCATGCTCATGCTGGGCTTGAGGGCCGGGGATTTGGCGTCCTCCACTCGTTCATAGAGCATATCGATCAGACGACTCACATCATTTGCCATGAGATTTCATCCTTCCTTTTTCTCTGTCATCTCCCGCACCAGAGGTATGATGGCTGCGGGCAGGTATCGCTCCAGCGGCTGCTGGTAGCGGATCATTTCCCGGACCATGGAGGAGCTGAAATGCTGATAGGCCGCGCTGGCGGGCAGCAGCAGCGTCTCCAGTCCCGGGTGGATATCCTGATTGATGAGGGCCAGTTGGGCTTCCATGTCAAAGTCCGACCCGTTGCGAACGCCACGGACGATCGCAGTGGCGTTGTGATGCACGGCGAAATCCGCCAGCAGCCCCGGCCAAAGCTCCGCCTCCACCTGCGGCAGCTCCGCCACGGCGGTCCGCACCAGCAGCAGCTTTTGCTCTGGCGTGAACATCTGGCTGCGTTTTTCGGCATTGGGGCTCACGCACACGCACACCCGGTCAAAGCAGGCGGCTGCGCGGCGAATGATATCCAGGTGCCCCAGCGTAATGGGGTCAAAACTGCCGGAACAAATGGCTGTTCTCATGGGCATGTTTCCTCGCTTGGTTGGTCTGCGTCCCGGCAATACAGGGTGAGGCCGATTTTTCCGTATCGGTACGTGCGCCGGACGCGATAAGGAGCGCTCAACGGCGGGAGCGTCCGCTCCGCCGGGTGTTCTGCCGCAATTATACCATGCGGTCGCAGAATGTCAAACGCCGCAATGCTGGAAAGAGCCGGTTCCAAAAGTCCCGCGCCGTAAGGCGGGTCCAACAGGATCAGATCAAATTTTTCCCGGAGGGTTTTCAGGTATTCCATGGAATCTCCCGCCACTACCCGCGCCCGGTCGCCAAGGTCTGTGACCGTCAGATTTTCCCGGATCAGCTTCACCGCATCGGTGCGGCAATCCACAAACACAGCGCCCGCCGCGCCGCGGCTGAGACACTCGATGCCAAGCTGTCCCGTGCCGGCAAACAGGTCCAGCACCTGACGTCCCTCAATTTCAAATTGCAGGGCGCTGAAGAGCCCCTCCTTCACCCGATCCGTGGTGGGGCGGGTCTCCATCCCCTCCAACTCCCTGAGACGGCGGCCTCGGGCGGAGCCTGTAATCACACGCATGTGGGTTCCTCCTTTTTGGTCTTCCGATTCTTCAGCACGCCGGAGAGGAGATATAGCGCCAGTCCGCTCCAGACAAAGCCAAACAAAATAGCGTGGGTCGTTGTAAACGCCTCATGATAGAACAGCGTAGAAATCAGCAATTGCAGGGTGGGGTTCACATACATTAAAATACCCGAGAGGGACATGGGCGTGGTTTTGATGCCCCGTGCAAAAAACAGCAGCGGCACGGTGGTCACCACGCCCGCCGCCGGCAGCAGCAGCCACTGCCAGCCGTGCAGTACCCCCACAGCACCCGTTCCGCCCAGATCCGCCCACACCAGAAACACCAGCGCCAGCGGCGAGAGCGTCAGGGTTTCATAGAACACGGAGACGGCAGCCTCCGTGTGAACGCCTTTTTTGATCGCGCCGTAAACGGCAAAGCTGCCGCCGATAATCAGCGCAACCCAAGGGATTTGCCGATAGCGGATCACCGTGATGACAAGCCCCGTGAACGTCACGGCCACAGAGAGCCATTGCAGCCGCGTCAGCTTCTCCCGGAACACCAGCGTGCCCAGCAAAATTGCCAGAATGGGATTCATGTAATACGCGAGACTGGCGTCCAGCATATGCCCGCTGTTGACGGCCCAGATATAGGACCCCCAGTTCACGCACACCACCACGCCCGCCAGCGCCAGCCTCCCAAGCTCCCGGCGATTTTTGGCTGTGGCGCGAATGCTTTTTGTGCCGTGGCGGATAGCCAGCAGCGCCGTCATCAAGAGCAGGGACCAAATGATGCGGGCAGCCAATACGTAGAGGGAATCCACCGCGGACAGCGTCCGCCAGAAAACAGGCAGGATACCCCAGAGAATATAACAGATCAGTACAAACAGGGGGCCGGATTTGGATTTCATAATTCCTTCTTTCTGCGCTCCGCGGCGCACGGGCCCCGAAATTACGCCATTTGTCGTTATTCTTCTATTTTACGGCAAAGTATCCCGCATTTCAATAGCAGGTTCTCCCGATCTCGTCATTTCTTTTTGGGACTTGTGCTTTGCGGAAAAATCGTATATAATAAAGACCTTAAAGTGCGGATATCTGTCCGTTACAGCGTTTTATCGGAGGCGGCCTTCGTCCGCTTTCCTGTCAACTATTGAGAAAGAAAGGACGTTCTCATGATTCAATTCAAATCCGATCAGGGTGAGATCTCCGTCAGCAGCGCCGTGTTTTCCAACATTGCCGGAATCGCTGCCACCAATTGCTTCGGCGTCAAGGGCATGGCCTATCGCTCCATGACCGACGGTCTGGTCCATTTGCTGCGCCGGGAGGCCATGAGCAAGGGCGTCAGCATCACTTATCATGATGACAATTCCATTTCCATCGAGCTTCACATCATCGTGGAAAACGGCGTGAATCTCGCTGCGGTATGCGCTTCCATTATGAACGAAGTGCGCTATGTCGTCACCAAAAACACCGGCGTCACCGTCAAGGCCGTGGACGTGTGCGTCGATTCCATGACCCTTTGATGGAGGATACGAACGAATGAACGAACAAATCACCGGCACCCTGTTTAAGCAGATGGTGCTTCACGGCGCTGCCGTTATCACCGCGCATAAACAGGCGATCAACGACCTGAACGTCTTCCCCGTGCCCGATGGCGACACCGGCACCAACATGTCCATGACCATCGCCACCGCCGTGACGGAGCTTCGCAAGTCCGCCCCCACTACGTTGGATCAGGCGGCTTCCTTAACAGCCTCCGCCCTCTTGCGGGGCGCGCGCGGGAACTCCGGCGTCATTCTCTCCCTGCTCTTCCGTGGCCTTTCCAAGGGGCTGAAGGGTCTTGAAAGCGCCGACGCCGCAGCCTTTTCCGCCGCCATGCAGGAAGGCGTCTCCTCCGCTTACAAGGCCGTGATGAAGCCCGCTGAGGGCACAGTCCTCACCGTTTCCCGGCTTGCCGCCAAACGTGCGGTGGACGCAGCCGCTCAGGGAAAAGATGTGGAGACGGTTTTGGACGAGGCCATTCAGGAAGGGCAGGTTGCTCTGGCACAGACCATCGAAATGAATCCCGTTTTGAAAAAGGCCGGCGTGGTCGATGCCGGCGGCAAGGGCTATTTGCTGATTCTGGAAGGGATGCTGGCGGAGCTGCGCGGCGAGCCCATGCCCGACACCACGGATTCTCAGGACGAGCCGAAGGAAAAAGCGGATTTCAACGTCTTTTCCCCCGAGGAGATCACCTTTGCCTTTGACACGGTTTTTATCGTGCGTAAGGCCACCGAGGACATCTCTCTGGAGCCGCTGCGGGCCTATCTCGACAGCATCGGCGACAGTCTGGTCATCGGAGAGGACGATACGACCTTCAAGGTCCACGTCCACACGAACATCCCCGGCAGCGCTCTGACGGAAGCACAGAAATTCGGCACGCTGGAGCTTGCCAAGATCGAAAATATGCGGACGCAGGCAGACGCTCTGGCCGCTGGCGAACAGGCCCAGAGCACCGACGATCTGGATGCGGTGGACGCGGAGCTTGCGTCGGCAGAAGCCGGGCACGTGATTGCCGCGCCGGAAAAGCCCTATGGCTTTTTGGCTGTTTGCGCCGGCGAGGGACTGGCAGCCGTCTTCCGGGATCTGGGAGCCGACGGCGTTGTGTCCGGTGGACAGACCATGAACCCCTCCACGGAGAGCATTCTGGAGGGTGTGGATAAAATCCCGGCCGAGACAGTGTTCGTTTTGCCCAATAACGGCAACATCATCATGGCCGCGCAGCAGTGCGACGCTCTCACGGAAAAGCACGTGGTCGTCATTCCCTCCAAATCCGTGCCTCAGGGCA
>CAZKMN010000073.1:7779-8202 GCA_964553905.1 uncultured Oscillibacter sp. | reverse complement strand
GTAGCGCGGGTGGTTTGGGAGTGCCGTGTCGGTATCCGAGACGGGCAACGCCAAAACGCTGGAAGCCCTTGGAACACGGGTGATTGCTGGATTTGACCGCCCACTGAAAAGTACCCCGAAATTGCATTTGACCACAGCTTTGACCACAGACAGTGAAATTTCCAGAAACCGAAAAAGTAAATATCCGGGTGTAGCGGAGCTGGTACCGCGCCTGCTTTGGGAGCAGGAGATCGCACGTTCGAATCGTGTCACTCGGACCAAAAGCCTCTGAAATCAGTTGATTTCAGAGGCTTTTTACATTAAAAAGTTCACATTTACAATGCGCCTGCTGCCGGTTTGGAAAGCTCTAAAAATCGGCCTTTTCTTTGTTTATTGCGGCGCAATTCTTGAATTTGCGCCGATTCGATGTTTTCTTGTAATTTG
>CAZKMN010000073.1:0-7769 GCA_964553905.1 uncultured Oscillibacter sp. | reverse complement strand
TGCCTGCAGCGCCAGCCGTGTGGATTTTCCAGGCGGCTGTTTTGTTGCAGGTGATTGCAATTACAGGAAGTCTGAATATAGTTTTAATGCAGTTTAGATATAATCATATCTTAAGGCACGAGACGCGAAAATTGCATGTGTTGGTATGAATACATAACGGGAGGAAATAGCATGTCTAACATAGAAAATATAGCGTTAACCGAACTGAACGGTGCCAATAGCGCCTTACAGCCAAGTATTCGTGTGGAGCAAGCGCTAACCGAAATAAAAGACACCTATCAAACATCAATGCTCGCAAAGATCCCGTTTACTGAAATTGCAACTCTCGGCGGAGCCTTTTCAGGAGTGGTTGAGACATTAGCAACTCCAGCGGCGGAAGGGATATACAGATGCGTTTTTCCAAAAGGAATATCAGGTACACTTGCTATGGCAAAAGACGGTAGCGGTGCACTTGGTGCCATTATGAATGAGAGCGGAATTGCAGGCCAAGCTCGATGGCTTCCAGTCGACAAAGCTATTGGTCCCGCTTGCCTGAAAGCAGCTCTTGTTGCCGTTGCCGTCCTTGCTGTTGTAAAACAAATCAGTAACTTAAAAGATGGGCAGAAAGAGATTATTGGCATTTTAGAGCGTGATAAAAAATCTCAACTTCTTGCGGATTATGATATTCTTGCTTCTTATATGGATGACTACAAATATTATTGGGAAAACGAAGCCGATATAGTAGTGAACCTGAATCAAGTTAAGAATATTAAAAGAAACGCGCAAAAGGATATTTGCTCATACACAGAACAGTTGGAAGAATTGGTTGCTGAAAAGACAAATCTTTTGAAGATGCAATCTGCTTCTCAAAGCATAGGCAAAATTCTTAATCGCTATGTTCACTATAAGCTTGCGCTTCAGGTGTTCGCACTGTCCGAATATATGGAAGTGATGTTGTCGAAAAACTTTCAAGCAGAGTATTTAATTAAAATATCTACCAATCTCCGCGAATGTTCTTACCGTTTCCAAGAGCTTTATACAAAGTGCTATGACAAAATTGAAAAGCTAAAAAAAGAAGCGTTGACAACACAAGCAGCAAATAAATTTGCAAAAGCAACTTCTGATTTAGGTAAGCTTATCGGAAAAATTCCTGTCGTAGAAAAAGGACCGGTTGATGAGCTCCTGATTGGCGTTGGTGCATTGATAGACGAAACCGAAAAAAAGCAACTCGACAAAACGATGAATTTCTTTATTCAGTACAAAGAAAGCGGAATTATCCCGGTTGCAGAACACATTGATACTATCAATACGCTCTCCAATAAGCCAGTAATAATGCTGTATAACAAAAATGTTTTGTGCTTCGAAGAGATAAATCAAGCTGTATAATTCGGTCGCCACCGTGCAAGCAATTTCGCAGTTTGTTTACACTCCAAAACAAGCAAGTGACCATTTTGATCACTTGGCGGGTTCTCCATTACTGAAAAGTATATTTCCCTGTGTGATACTTTAGACAACAGCGCCGAAACGAAATCAGTTGGCCATTTGGGCCAACTAATTCTGTTTTTCATTTCACTTTCGTCGCCATCGTCCGTCATATCTCGTCGTAGTACTTCTGCACCGTCCAGCGGTTGGCGCCGGATTCTCTTGCAATTTCAGCCTTGTTCGTGACCTGCGGGTTGGCGCGCATATAGACGGTGATGGCTTTCTTGTTTTTACTTATACCGTCCGGAATGCTATCCGGGCTTTTTCTGGATTTTACGGCCGCAAGCTCCTTTTTCATCTGAACGATCAGCTTTTTCAATTTTCTCTCGCACTCCTCGTGGGTATGGGAGTATACGTTGCGGGCGTGCTTTTTGCCGTCGGGCCACACCGGTGAGTAGCGCCCTTCAAACAGGTGGTCATTGATCTCGCTGATACAGCCGGTGCCGGGCTTGCGGGTGCGGCCCAGGTAGGGCTTGAATTTGGTCATCCTTGGCGCTTCCGGCTGAGCGGGGGTGGCTGCCGGATCGTCCTGCTTTGGTTCCACCTTGCCGATGCCCCGGTCGATGCTGGCGGCGGCGGACTGACGCATATCGTCTGTGATATGGGTGTAGATGTCCAGCGTGGTGGCCGCCGACACATGGCCCAGCATGGCGGAGAGCGTCTTTACATCCATGCCGTTTTGCAGAGACAGCGTGGCGAATGTGTGCCTTAAATCATGGAAGCGCACATGCTTGCATTCTGCGTGCTCCAAAATTTTCTGGAGCCGCTTGCGTATTGCGCAGGGAGTCATGGGGCAGTCCGCCTTTACCGGAGAGGGGAACATCCACCGGGAGTCAGTGGTCTTCCGGTACTCCTTTAGCACCGCCGCCACCGCCGGTGGGAGCGCCAGCTGGCGGATGGAGGTTTTGGTTTTCGGCGTGCTCAGTTGCAGCTCGCCCTTCACATCATAGATCTGCTTGTTTATATTCAGCACGTCGGTCTTGAAGTCCAGATCGTCCCACTGGAGCGCCATCAGCTCGCCGCGCCGCAGGCCGGTGGCGAGATCCAGCAAGAACAGCTCGTAGTAGCCCTCCGCCTTGGCCTGAATGAGAAACCGCTGGAGTTCTTCCCGATCCAGTACCTGCATCTCCCGTGCCTTTTTGGGCGGTAGCTTGCAGCCGATGGCGGGGTTGGTGCGGATGAGGCCCTCCTGCATTGCTTTTTCCAGTGCGGTGCGGCATACAGCGTGGCACATTCGCACCATCCGGTCAGACAGCCCGTCTCCATATTGGTCGGTGAAGCGCAGGCGGCCGGTCTTTTTGAGCCGTGCGTAAAACTGCTGCAGGTCGTTTTGCGTCAGCTTGTTCAGTGGGATTTTGCCGATCTCTGGCACGATGTGTAGACGGATGCGGCTCTCGTAATTTGCCTGGGTGGTGGGACGGAGCTTCGGCTTGGAGTGATTTTCGTACCAGTATGCGAGCCAGTCCCCGAAGGGCATCTCGGGGCGCAGCTTAGTGGACTTCGAGCCGCCGCAGGTTTCCTTGAGTGTCTGGAGCTTTTCCAGACACTCACTTTTTGTTTTGGCAAGGACATTTTTGGTTTTGGGATAGCCGTTGTCGTCGTAGTCGATGACGATTCGGCCTTCCCAGCGGCCATCCTTGCGCAACCTTACGGTTCCGTCTCCGTTCTTTCTTTTTCTTGCCACGGTTTCAACTCCTTTCCGAAAATGTCTTCCATGAATCCGCCCACGATGCCGCTGGCGGTTTTCTGCATATCCGGTGTCACATGGGTGTAGGTGTCCAGCGTGAAGCTGGCGTTGGTGTGGCCGAGAATGCCAGAGAGCGTTTTGGGGTCCACGCCGCTGGCCAGGGCATGGGTGGCAAATGTATGCCGTAAATCATGGAAGCGAATGTCCGGCAGCTTCGCCTGCTTCAGCAGGGCTTTCAGGTGATTGTAGGCAGAGTTTGGCGATGTGGGCAGCTCCGGCTTGATTGGATTGGGGAAGATCCACTGGCTGATGGATTTCTTCTTGCGCTGCCGCAGAAGGTTTGCCGTGCTCTGCGGCAGGACGATGGTACGCATGCCCATTCCTGTTTTGGTGTCGCCCAGAGAGAACACGCCCAGCTTCTTGCTGTGGAGGGTGCGGCACACCTTCAGTGTACCGGCTTTCCCGTCGAAGTCCCGCCACATGAGACCACAGATTTCGCCCCGCCGCAGGCCGGTGGTCAAATCGGTATAGAAGAAATCGTGCCAGATCGCGTCCTTCTCGATGACGGCAAGGAAAGCGTCCAGCTCCCGATCATTCAGCACCTGCTTTTTGCCGCCGCCCTGCCTGGGGATCGTGGCTCCCTCCGTGGGGTTCATGGCGATGATGTGCGCCTGCACTGCGTCCTGCATGGCCAGATGGAGCGTGCAGTGGATGCCGCGCACGGTGTTGTCGGCAAGCTGGGTACCCTTCTCCGAATGTTCATTTACGCGCCCCTCTTTTTTCAGCCGGTGATACATCCGCTGAACGTCCTGCGGGGTGATCAGGGAGATCTGCTTGTCACCCAGCTGGGGCTTGATGTACTGTTCAATGAGAGTTCGGTAGCTCTGTAGGGTGCCGGGGCGGACGGTGTCCGCCTTGTATTCGCTGAGCCAGCGATCCAGCCACTCCCCCAGGGTCATGCGGCTGTCCTCGGTCAGGTCCACATCGTGGTAGTCCTCGATATTGCGGTGGAGCTTGTCCAGCAGTTCCTTCTGCGTTTTGGCGTAGACATGGCGGAAGATAAAGTCTCCATTTTTCTTGTGCCCCACCACGATGCGGCCTTCCCAGCGGCCGTCCTCCCGTTTTCGCACCATGCCGTCACCGGATGGGCGTCGTTTTGCCATGGATCAGTCCTCCTTCCCGGAACAAGCGGCCTCCGCCGCTTTCTTTTCGATTTGGTAAATTTCCTCCGACCGCTTTTCCTCCTCCTGATCGAAGGAGTGGGGCGGCTCCTGCAGCAGCTCCCGGTAAATTCCACAGGCCAGTCGATAGCCGTTCAGAAAACTGCGGAGCGAGGTTTCCTCGCGCAGTGCGTTTTCCAGATCGATATAGCGCAGCAGCAGGGTGCGTTGCTGCTTGTCCAGCTGTTCGTGCAGGGCTTCGTGCGCATGCTCCAGCTCGTGTCGGAGACGCTCGCATTCGGGCGGCGCGTCGAAGCTCTTTTGCAGAGATTTCATATAGTCGTACATGGAATCGCCTCCTGTTCAAGACAACACATATACCACAACAGTCGGCACAAAGCTATTAAAAAATGCAGTGTTTCCAATGGCTTGGTGGTTTACATGGACAGCGTGGGGCCGGTGTATTCCTCATGGTCGTCCGGCTTGTGGCCCATGGCGATCTTCTTCTCCCTGAGCTTTTGCAGACGCTTGCGGTCAATCCGCATCCCCACGGGGCCGGTCTTGGGCAGAGAGTTGTCCTGGAAAATGCGACTCATGTGGTGGAGCAGTCGGGTTGCCGCCAGCATGACGGATGGCGGGTGCAGACTGTCCGCGCGATCGAGAAAGAATTGTGCGTATTCGTTGCCCTGATCGGCGGCGCGGGTCAGCCAGTAGAGTGCAAGCTCCTTGTCATAATTCACCTCGCGCCCCATGAGGCACAGCTTGCCCAGCAGATATTGGGCGTACTGGTTTTCGGCGTTGGCGGCGTCGGTCAGATACCGCAGCGCCCTGCCCATATCTTTTTTCACAATCCCGCCTTTGAGATATTCTTTGCCAACACGGTAGGCGGCATAGTGACTGCCTTTTTGCGCTGCGTATTCCAGCCACTCCATGCCAAGCTTTGGGTTGCGGACCAGCAGATCGTCAGAGAGGAACAACTTGCCCAGCGCATACTGCGCCACCACAACGTCCTGTCGCGCCGCCTTATAGAGCCAATCCCGTGCCAGCTCGGAGTTTGGAATCAGCAGCCCGCCGTCGCGGTAGAGCTTGCCGAGAAAATACTGTGCGGTCGCGTCGCCGTCATCCGCCCATGCCCTTAAATACTCCACAGCCTTGTCGCGCTCTGCGAGGGGCTGGGTATCGTCATAGACATCGTCCACGATTTGCCACAGGCTGCGGTCGGCCCTTAGATCGTCCTCCGGCTCGTCCCGCTGCTCCATGCCGGCGTCCTCAAAGGTGATCTCGCCAAGTCGGATGCGTTCCGCCTCCTGAATGACGGCGTTCTTGATGGCGCGGAATTCTTTCTGCTGAGACAGCGGCAGGCGTTTCCGCTCGTCGCCGCCGTAGTAACTGTCCACCTGACCCTGCAGCTCCAGCCAGCGGTCATAGCAATCAGATACGACAGGCAGGCGTTCCATCTGATCGACGATCTCGTCCACGATTTTCTTGATGGGCTTCGGCAGATAGCTGTAGGACTTTTTGCCGGTGACGGAATCCAGCGCTTGCGAAAGCTGCTGCATCAGACCTTCCACCTCCGGGTGATTACAGATGCCGGTTTGCATCTGCCGCGTCAGCTCCAGCAGAGCATCCCGCGCCTCGCGCACCAGCTCATCGCGGCTTTCGCTTTTCTGCTCGTAGACGTGCAGCAGTTCCTGCTTGAAAATATCGTTGGTGAGCTGTGACTTGATCTGCCGGATACCCTCGCGGGAGAGATACGCCTGACCCGGCTTTGTCGACCACGCCATCATGTGTATGTGAGGATGATCCCCTTCGTCGTGGTAGGCCGCGTACCAGTGAAAGTCCTTGGGCGGGATCTTCATCGCCGCCGCAATGTTGTTGCGGTGGGCGCGGATAAGATTGCGCCACGCATTGGCATTGTCGTAGCCCAGCCGCGCCGCATCCTCGCGGTGCAGGGAAATAATGTGCGTCCACACATTGCCGGTATAGGAATCCAACTCTGCCATCGCCGCATCGAGATCCACATTGTCCTCGTCGCCGAACAGGCCATGGGAACTGAGCCGTTCCGTCCGGGGACGGGTGGCGATGTACTTCATGTAGCCGTCCGTCTGACTGACCGCCGACCAGTTTTCTTCCAGCGCCATGGCGATGAGCGCCGAGGCATTGACCTTCGTTTTGTGCGAGGTATAGTCCTCGTACTCAGCCAGCTTCTTCACACCGGGAAAATCTTTTGCGAGCTTTGCAATAAGCTGCTCCTGATTTCTGGTCGGAGGACGGTCATCGGTGAGCTTCTGAACATGTTCTCGGGTACCGATGTAGTGCAGGTACCCGCTGACCTTTTCCGCGCCGCCGCACTTGAGATAGGGACTTTTGACGATCAGCTTCGCCATCACTCGTCACCTGCGTCACGCATGTGCTGCTCGAAAGAGATCCGCCCATTTGTCTCCTTCACATTTCGAGCGCTCTGAGCCCGCATGCGGCGCAGCGCATCTTCGCCGATATCATAAGCGGTCGCAATGATCCCGTTGGTCATATCGATCTCTACCGATTGCTTGTACAGCAGACTCGCCATGCGATCTTCGAACATTCCGAGCCGGCCGTCCAGATATGACTGGACGGCTTGCGGAAGGAACAGCCCGGCGTCACCTGCAGTCACGTACCCGTGGTAGAAGTCCACCGCTTTCCGTACGACTTCCGCCGCGCTCCGGCTCCCGTCCAGGTCCTGGCAACGATCGATTTTGCCTTTCTGATCCTCAGTAAAATAGGCTGCGAATTTTTGAGTTTTCTCCATATCTGCCTCTCTTTCCGGCTCTGACCCCCGATCAAAGCCTTATCCTGTCGTGATGTTTCGGCCTAATGACCCTATCAAGCTGTTCCTTCTCTAATTTTGACCCCATCTGCGGTACCCGAAAATCTCCCGTAACTGCCCGCACTGCGGGCAGTTGTGACCGGGCGGGCGGCGCTGGCGACGCCAGTCCTTTATCCTGCTTTTTCTTTCGTCCTTCGTTCCTCGTCCGAAACGGTCTCAATTCCGCTCAAACCGTCCTCGGTGGGACTGGGACTCGCCGCACTCTCCAAAGGCCCACACAGCGGCGCACAGGGGACGACAGGGGCGAGCTTTGCCAGCTTTTCCGTCGCGCGCTGTTTCGCCACATCCTCGTCCACCCGCGCCATCTGCCGGGCATAGAACAAATCCAACGCCTCCTGAATGGGGCGGATGGTATAGAGCAGACTACCGTTGCGCTTCTTGCCGGACTTGGTGTACACCGAAGTTGGCTCCGTCAGGATCAGCGCCTTGTCCTCAAGGCTCAGCACATTCTTCCGCACGGTGTTCTGGCTCATGTCCACCGCCTTGCCGATGGTCTTGTAGCTGGGCCAGCACTGAAATGTTTTTCGGTTCTCCAGATAGAGCAGATAGGAGTAGACCGAGATCTCCCCGGCATTGAGCCCGAGCAGAAAGATCT
>CAZKMN010000072.1:700-8226 GCA_964553905.1 uncultured Oscillibacter sp. | reverse complement strand
GTGGAGCATATCGTCTACGGGCGGATGAAGCACCCCTATTCCATCTACCGTAAGATGTTCAACCAGAATAAGTCGCTGGACGAGATTTTCGACTTGTTTGCTTTCCGGGTGATTGTGGAAAACGTGGGCGACTGTTACAACGTGCTGGGCGTGATCCATGATTTGTACAAGCCTATTTTGGGCCGGTTCAAGGATTATATCGGAACCCCCAAGCCCAACGGCTACCAGTCGCTCCACACCACGGTGCTCGGCTCCGACGGCATCCCCTTCGAGGTGCAGATCCGCACCCGGGAGATGCATGAGATCGCCGAATACGGCGTGGCGGCCCACTGGAAGTATAAGCAGGGCGGACAGGGCAGCGGCACGGAGGGGCGCTATGAATGGGTGCGCCGCCTGCTGGAAAATCAGGAGGGCGCGGACGCCGAGGACTATATCCACTCGCTGAAGGTGGATATGTTCTCCGACGAGGTGTTTGTGTTCACGCCCAACGGCGATGTGCAAAATCTGCCCGCCAAAGCCACCCCCATCGACTTTGCCTATTCCGTCCACTCGGCGGTGGGCAACCATATGGTGGGCGCCAAGGTCAACGGGCGCATCGTCACCTTTGACTATGAACTCAAAAACGGCAACATCGTGGAAATCCTCACCTCCAAATCGGCCAAGGGCCCCAGCCGGGACTGGATGAATATCGCCAAGTCCAGCGAGGCCCGCAGCAAGATTCGCCAGTGGTTTAAAAAGGAGAAGAAAGAGGAGAACATCGCCAACGGTCGCGCCGCCTTTGAAGCGGAGCTCAAGCATTGCGGCATTCCCCTCAAGGATGTGCTGGACGCGGAAAATCTGCCGGGCCTTTTGAAGCGGGTGTCTTACGGCTCTCTGGATGAGATGTATGCCGCCATCGGCTACGGCGGTTTTAGCGCCCAAAAGGCCGTCAACCGGATGCAGGGCGAGCTGGGCCGCATCGCCAAGCAGCACCAGACGGAAAAAGCGGCGGCGGAGGCGGCGGAGAGCAAGAGCGCACCGGCGGAGACGCACCCGATCGTCCCCAAGCGGGCCAAGAGCGAACAGGGCATCATCGTAGAGGGTCTGGACAACTGCCTTGTGAAATTTTCCAAGTGCTGCACGCCGGTTCCCGGCGACGACATCGTGGGCTTTATCACCCGGGGCTACGGCGTGAGCGTCCACCGGGCGGATTGCCCCAACGCCTCGTCGGAAAAGCGGGCCCAGCCGGACCAGCAGGGCCGGTGGATCAAGGTCAGTTGGGGCAGCGACACCAACGACAGCTATCCCACGGTGCTGGAGGCGGTGTGCAAGGACCGGCAGGGACTGCTGCTGGACATTTCCGCTGCCCTTTCCACCACAAACACGTTTGTGCTGGGCATCCAGTCCCGCAGCACGGAGGACGGCTTCGCCATCTTCCGTCTGGAGGTTCGCATCCGGGACGATCAGCAGCTCAAGGCGCTGATGAATAAACTCAACCAGATCTCCGGCGTGCTGCGAGTCACCCGTCCCGCCGGATAAACCGGCGCTGCCGGACTTTATTTCACACTTGAAAGGAGCATCGCCATGCGCGCAGTCGTCACTCGCGTGAAGCACGCGTCCGTTGCCATCGAGGGCCGGATCAACGGTCAGATCGGGGAGGGCTTTCTGGTTTTGTTGGGGGTCGGCCCCAACGATACGCAGGAAACCGCCGACCGTCTGGCGGATAAAATCTGCAATCTCCGGGTTTTTGAAGATGACCGGGAGAAAATGAATCTGAATCTGCAACAGGTGGGCGGCAGCTTGCTGGTGATCTCCCAGTTTACGCTGTATGCCGATACCTCCTCCCGCCGCCCCGGTTTTTCCGGCGCGGCAAAGCCCGACTTGGCTATCCCACTGTACGAGGCCTTTATGGACCGCTGCCGGGAGCATGGCTTTTTGGTGGAGCACGGGGAATTCGGCGCCAAGATGGAGGTCGATTCCCTGAATCACGGACCCGTCACCATTTTGTTTGACACGGACCGGCCCTGAGGGCCGCTGTCTGCGGGAGGAAAATCATGATTGTTCGATCCCTTGCGGTGGGTCCCATTAAGACAAACTGCTATTTGCTTTGCGACGAGGAGAGCGGAAGCTGCGCCATCATCGATCCCGGCGCCGACGCGCCGCGCATTGCCGCAGCCGTGGCGGAAAGCGGCTGCACGCCCTGCGCCATGCTGCTCACCCACGGCCATTTTGACCACACCGGCGCTGTTTCCCAGCTCCGGGAGCTGTGGCCGGAGACCCCGGTGTATCTGAATTCCCGGGACCACACTGAGGACAAACGGCTTTGGGAGCTGTTCCCCCCGGTGGAGGGCGCCTTGAGCTATGACGAGGGCGACACGGTGGCGGTGGGCGGCCTGAGCGTCTCCGTTTTGGCAACGCCCGGTCATTCCCTCGGCGGGGTGACGCTGCTCTGCGACCGGGCCCTTTTCTGCGGAGATACCCTTTTTGCCCTCTCCTGCGGGCGCACGGATTTCCCCGGCGGCAGCATGGATACCCTGCTAAACTCGCTGTCCCGGCTGAACCGGCTGGAGGGCGATTTCACCGTGTATCCCGGTCACATGGGACAAACCACGCTGGAGCGGGAGCGGCAGAGCAACCCTTATCTCCATCAGGGAATGGACAGGTAAAGGACGAGAGATGAAAGTACAATTGAGGGGTCACGACGAGCGCTACGTGGTGGAGCAGAGCCTTTTGAGCCGCTTTCCCGGCGAGCTGCCCGTCTATGAGCCCATTTTACCCGAAGACGACACGTGGGTCATTGTGTCCCTGCGGGAGGAGCCGGAGCGCTGCCACATCACCGTGGAGCTGAGCTATCACGGCAAGTCCGCTCCGTATTCGCTGGGTTGTCCGCTGAGCACGTCGGCGTTTGAGCGGGAGGGCCAGCGCCGTCACGCCATGGGCCGGTGCTTCTTTCTGGCGGCGCAGGCTGCCACCGGGGAAATGCCCCCGTGGGGCATGCTCACCGGCGTTCGACCGGACAAACCGGCGATCTGGGCCCTGGCAGAGGGAAAGGCCCCGGAAACCGTGCGCCACATGCTGGAGCAGGACTATTTTGTCTCGCCCTCCCGGGCGCAGCTCGCCATGGAGACGGGGGCAATGGCGCTCTCCGCCGCCAAGGGGCTGGAGCGGCGGGACATCGCCGTGTATGTAGGCATCCCCTTTTGCCCCACCCGCTGCGCCTACTGCTCCTTTGTGAGCCAGTCTGTGGAGCGCAGCTTCGCGCTGGTACCGCCCTATGTGGACGCGCTGGAGCGGGAGATCCGCGCAGGCGGAGCGATGGTGCGAAAAGCAGGGCTGCGCTGCCGGGCCTTTTATATGGGCGGCGGCACGCCCACCACGTTGACCGCGGACCAGCTGGATCGGGTTTTGCGCGCCTTTGAGGAGTCCTTTGACAAAAGCGCCTGCCCGGAGATCACCGTGGAGGCCGGACGACCGGATACGATCACGGCGGAAAAGCTGGCGGTTTTAAAGGCCCATGGCGTGACCCGGGTTTCGGTGAATCCCCAGACGATGGAGGATTCCGTGCTGCGGGCCATCGGCAGACGCCACAGCGCCGACGATATTCGCCGCACGATGGATCTGGTGGGGACATACGGATTCCCCCATGTGAATATGGATTTAATTGCGGGACTTCCGGAGGATACGGCGGAGGGCTTTTGCCGCTCGCTGGACGCGTGCTTGGAGTTTGGGACGGATAACCTGACCGTCCACACGCTGTCACTGAAAAAGGGCAGCCGCATTTTGCTGGAAAAGCTGCGAATTCCGGATGCGGACGCCGTGGCGACCATGCTGGACTATGCCGCGCCGACCCTGCGATCGGCGGGGTTTGGGCCGTATTACCTCTACCGGCAAAAATATATGTCCGGCAGCTTTGAAAATATCGGCTGGTGCCGTCCCGGGGCGGAATGTCTCTATAATATTTACATCATGTCGGAGCTTTGCTCCATCCTCTCCTTCGGGGCGGGGGGCTCTACCAAGATGGTGGAGCCGGGGACGAACCGCATCGAGCGGACCTTCAACCTGAAATACCCCAAGGAGTATACCGAGCGGCCGGAAAAAGCGCTGTCCAATCAGGCGCAGTTTGCCGCGTTTTACACCACATTGAAAGGAGATTTGTGAAATGTCGTATGTTCTTTCTCAACTGAATGCCGCAGTCCGCAGCGATCCGGAGGGCTTTGCCCGGGCATGTGATGCGTCGTACGCCGAAAAGGTGCAGCAAGCCGCCCAAAAGATCGCGCAGCATCGGGGCCAGTCCCATGTGGTGCTGCTCTCGGGCCCGTCCGGGTCCGGCAAGACCACCACGGCCATGAAGATCGAAGAGGCGCTGGAGAAGCTTGGCATCGAGACGCACACCATCTCCATGGACAATTACTTCAACACGGTGGACCCGGAAACGGCCCCCCGTACCCGGGAGGGCGGCATCGACTATGAGTCGCCGTTTTGTCTGGATATCGACCTTTTGAATCGCCATTTTTCCATGCTGGACCGGGGCGAGACGATCCACGTGCCGAAGTATGAGTTCTCTCGCCAGATGCGCTCCGACATTTTGTCCCAGCCGCTCCATCTGGGCAGCGACGAGCTGGCCATTTTTGAGGGCATCCACGCCCTGAACGATGTGATCGTGGGGAAAAATCCCCATGCGTTTAAGCTCTATATCGCCGCCCGCAGCAATCTGGTGGACGACGAGGGCAACGTGGTGTTCCAGCACGCGTGGCTGCGGCTGTGCCGCCGCATCGTCCGGGACTATAAGTTCCGGGGCAGCGACGCCGCTTTCACTCTGAAAATGTGGAATAACGTCCGCCGGGGCGAAAAGCTCTACATCTCCCCCTATAAGGAAAACGCGGACTTGATGTTCGATTCCTCTCTGGCCTGTGAATTTGCGGTGCTAAAGCCCTTTGTGGTGCCTCTGCTTCAGGCGGTGCCCCGGGGCAGCTACGAGGTCGTGGAGGAGATGCTCCGCGGCTTTGAGCAGATCGAGGCGATGGACGCGTCCGTGATTGCGCCCAACTCGCTGGCCCGGGAATTCATCGGCGGGAGCACCTATTCCTATTGAGAAGCCCCGGGCGATTTGTCCGGGCGGAAAGGAACGATCTATGAACGAGCGATTGCAAGAGCTGCTGGAAAGCGTTCGCACCACCGGCGCTCAGGTCGGGTCTGCGGCGGCGGGCTGCGCCTCCTGCGTGGGGAAAAAGGCAGAGGCACTGCTCTCTGTGGCAAAGCTGAATATCCGCGTGATGGACGTGAAAACGGAGATCAATGTCCAGATGCGGGAGGTGGGCGAGATGATTTACGCCACCCATACCGGCACGCCTACGGAATCTGAGGCGCTGCTTTCCAAGTTGCAGGGAATCGACGAGCTCCGGGCGCGGGAAGCGGAGTTGGAGGCGGAGATCGTCCGGCTCCAGCATCGGGACGGCTGCCCGGTCTGCGGCGCGCAGACCCTTGCCGGGGACGAATTTTGCCGCGAGTGCGGCACGAAGCTGCCGTAAAGGGCGGCGGATTTTACCAAAGGCAGCACAAGAACTTTGGCGCAGAGCGCTATTTTTTGCAGTGATTTGAGGTAATCTCTCCATGTCGAAACAAGAAAAAAAGCAATCCTTTCTGGGCGGCGCGGCGATTTTGGCCGGAGCTGTGGCCATTGTGAAGCTCATCGGCGCGTTTTATAAGCTGCCGCTGAACAACATTCTGGGCTCTCAGGGCAAGACGTATTTCAACACCGCCTATTATATCTATAATGTGCTGCTGACGATTTCCACGGCAGGCTTGCCGCTGGCCATCTCCAAGCTCACCTCCGAGGCCCACGCCCAAGGGCGGGAGAACGAAAAGCGCAAGCTCTTCCGCACGGCTATCTGGCTCTTTTTTGCGCTGGGGCTGACCGGCGCGCTGCTGATGTATTTTGGCGCGCCGCAGCTTGCGGCCTTTATGAACAATGATCTCGCCGCCCTCCCCATTCGGGCGCTGGCTCCGGCGGTGTTTTGCGTGTGTCTGCTGGCCTGTATGCGGGGCTATACCCAAGGACAGGGCAACATGAAGCCCACCGCCGTCTCTCAGGTACTGGAGGCGCTTTGCAAGCTGGGCATCGGGCTGCCGCTGGCGTGGTACGTGCTGAAGCTGGGCAAGAGTCTGGAAACCGGCGCTGCCGGCGCTATTTTGGGCGTCACGGTGGGCACGGTGATGTCCATGCTGTTTTTGGTGGTGTATCTTCTGCGCCGCCGCACGCCCTCTCAGGCGCTGGATGAGCCCAGCAGCAGCGGCACGCTCATGAAAAAGGTCCTGCTCATCGGCATTCCCATCACGCTGAGCAATTCCGCCATGAGCATCATCACCGCCATCGACACCAAGATCGTCATGGGCCGTTTGCAAAGCGCGCTGCTTTTGAGCGAGGAATCCGCCGCGGCGCTGAACGGGCAGTATGGCTTTGCCATGGACATGGTGAATATGGCTGCCTCGTTTGTCTATCCTGTGACCATGAGCCTCATCCCCTTTGCCGCCGCTGCGCTGGCCCGCAAGGATTACGGGCAGGCCGACCGCACGATCTCCACGGCGTTTCGCCTGATCGCGCTGCTGGCGTTGCCCGCGGGCATCGGCTTGAGCGCGCTCTCCACCCCCATCATGCGTCTGGTGCTGCCCTCCCAGCAGGAGGATGCGCTAGCTGCGGGGCCGCACCTGCAACTTCTGGGCATCGCCTGTATTTTCATCTGCGTGATGATTTTGACCAACGCCATTTTGCAGACCTACGGAAAGGTAAAAATCCCCATCTTCACCGTTGTGGCAGGCGGGCTTACGAAAATTGGCATGAATTATGTGCTGGTGGGCAATCCTGAGATCAACATCCACGGCGCGCCCATTTCCACGCTTTGCTGCTATCTGGTCATCGCGGGGCTGAACCTCTTTTTCGTGTGGAAATATTCCCCGGAAAAGCCTCGGTATGGGGCGCTTTTTGCCAAGCCCGCCGTGGCGTCGCTTCTGATGGGAGCGTCCGCGTGGGCGTCCTACGGCTTCCTCAACCGGATGCTCTCCGCCGGGCACAGCGCCTACGGCGCCAATGCCGTGGCAACGCTGGGCGGAATCGTCTGCGGCGTCGTCGTTTACTTCGTTTTGGTGATCGCGCTGCAAATTTTGCGGGCGGAGGACGTGCGCTCTCTCCCCCATGGAGAGAAATTGATCCGACTTCTCCACTTAAAATGAGTTTCCCTTGAAAAATCAAGGGTTTCCAACCGAAATTTCTTGCAAAGGCAGGCAATCTATGATAGATTTTCAATGTAAGGGCCGCTATGACTGGGAAGACTTTTTGGAGATCATGCGGCTGCTGCGTGGTCCCGGCGGTTGCCCGTGGGATCGGGAGCAGACCCATCAGTCCATCCGCCGGAATTTTCTGGAGGAGACTTACGAGGTTTTGGATGCGCTGGATCGGGACGACGCCACGGACCTGTGCGAAGAGCTGGGCGACGTTTTGATGCAGGTGGCTTTCCATACTCAGATCGAGATCGAGCGCGGTCGCTTCACCA
>CAZKMN010000072.1:0-673 GCA_964553905.1 uncultured Oscillibacter sp. | reverse complement strand
TCTATCGCCACCCCCATGTCTTTGGGGATGTGCAGGCGGAAACCAGCAGCGAGGTGCTGACCAATTGGGAGGCCCTCAAGCGCCGGGAAAAGGGACAGGCCTCCACCGCGGACGCTGTGGAAGCGGTTCCCCACACGCTGCCTGCCCTGTGGCGGGCGGAGAAAATCCAAAGCAAGGCCGCAAAAGCCGGCTTTGACTGGTCCAGCCCCATCAGCGCCCTTGCCAAGCTGGAAGAAGAGGTGCGGGAGCTGCGGGAGGCGCTGGAAGCGCAGGAGGCTGTGGATGCGCCCCACGGGGTCCGGGAGGAAGTGGGCGACGCGCTGTTCATTGCCGCCAAAATTGCCCAGATGTCCGGCGTGGACCCTGAGGACGCGCTCCATTGCGCCTGCGATAAGTTTAACCGGCGCTTTCGTCTGGTGGAGCAGGCGGCGGACAAGCCCCTTTCCGCCTGCGATGAGCAGGAAAAGATCGCCCGCTGGCGGGCCGCAAAAGAGATCTTAATCGCTTCTTGCGATGAGAGATAAAGAAAAACCAATTTATTTAGGAGGATATGTTCCATGAACAAAGCTGAACTCATCAATGCTGTTGCCACTTCCGCAGATGTTTCCAAGAAGGAGGCCGAGGCCGTTGTTTCCGCTACGCTGGAGACCATCGCCAATGCGCTGAAAGAGGG
>CAZKMN010000071.1:0-8239 GCA_964553905.1 uncultured Oscillibacter sp. | reverse complement strand
ACCTACAAAATTTAACCGGCGGAAAACTGCAAAATTGAATTGGCGTTGACACAGGAAACTGCACAGTGGACAACCGTGACCCGTGAGATGCTGCAGGAAGCGATTCATAAAGAGGCACAGCCCCTCAAGGAAAAGCTCAGGAAGAAATAAGGCTCTAAAAACAGAGAGAAAATTAAAGCCGGATATGCGAACAATGTGATGGCTTTGCATGCATATCGCCTTCTGTATGAAGTCCGGCGTCGTTGCCAAAATTGAAATTGAGGATTTGCGGGACGGACGGCTGCTGAACGCTTGAGTTGCAATTGGGGGAAAACTCAAGGAGTTTCAATGGGACGGAGCGCTTTGGCCCCGCCCTGTTTTTACGGATTGGGGACTGCTCTTTTCAGTTCTGTTCCTATTTGTTACCAAATTGAGATTTACAATGTAGACCTATCTGCTATAATGGGACTACAACGTAAACCTGACAGGAGGAATCACAGATGAAACAGGACGGGATACTGCTGACAGCGGCAGAGTGGAACGTGATGGAGTGCCTGTGGGAATTGTCACCCCAGACGGCCATGGAGATGGTGAGTGCGCTGCGCTTACGCACCGGCTGGGCGAAAAGCACCACCATGACCATGCTTGCCCGGATGGAGAAGAAGGGCCTGATTGCCTGCGGCGAAGGAGAAAAGCCGAAGCGTTATACGCCTTGTGTCCCAAGGGCCGATGCCGTTCGGCGGGAAACGGAAAGCTTTGTGGAGCGAGTGTACCATGGCAGCGTAAAACTGATGATGAGTTCTCTCGTGGAGGGGCAGACGCTCTCTCGCGAGGAACTGGAGCAACTCCAAGCGATCCTCAAAAAAGCGGAGGAGGGGAGAAAATGATCGGCTGGATCGTCACATCGTCTGTTTTGATCGGAATGGTTGCCATCTTACGGACACTGCTTAAGGGCCGAATCAGTCTGCATCTTCAGTATGCATTATGGCTGGTGGTACTGGTGCGGCTGCTCTTGCCATTCAATCTGGCCGCAAGCGGCTTGAGCATCTTAAACGCAATGCCTGACGTGCCCCGCAGCCCATCCACAGCCGAAAGCGTGTCAGTCAAACACGAAAATCCTGCATTATCTGATTCGCAGCAGCCGCAGATCAAACCATCCACTGACGGGAAGATCGCTTCAGAGCCGACCGATGGTTCTGACAGGACAGAGCTTTTGCCGAACGGTGCAACCGGCACGACCTCCGTCGTTCCCGATGCGCATGAATCTGCGCCGCTGACAGGGCGAACGATTTTGCGTCTAATTTGGCTCACCGGCGCGGCGGCGATGGCGGTCGTATTTCTTACATCAAATTTGCTCTTTTCCAGACGGCTGCGCCGCTGCCGGACTGCTTTTGCAACAGAGGAAACCCGCCTGCCGGTCTATCTGGCGGAGGGTCTGGTTTCGCCGTGCTTGTTGGGATTGTTTCGTCCGGCAATTTATCTGACGCCCTTGGCGACAAAGAACCCATCCCGCCTGCGCCAGATTCTGACCCACGAGGAGACCCACTTTCGCCACGGAGACAACTGGTGGAGTCTGGCCCGCTGCGCGGCGCTTGCGATCCACTGGTACAATCCACTGGTTTGGCTGGCGGCGACGCTGAGCCGCCGGGACGCGGAGCTATGCTGCGATGAGGATACCGTGCGCTGCCTTGGCGAGGAACAGCGAATTGCCTACGGCCAGACGCTGTTGGAGATGGTTTCCGAGGCAAAAAACCCTGCGGGTCTGTTTCGCTGCGCCACCACTATGACTTCCGGAAAGCGGGGCTTGAAAGAGCGCATTACGCTGCTGGCGAAGCATCCGAAGACTGCGGCGGCTTCTCTCGTCAGTCTGTTACTGGCGCTGAGTCTCGCCGTTGGCTGCACGTTTACCGGCGGAAAGCCGGACGCGTCGGCGTCTGCCACCCCTGCCGACGTGCCAGAGGGTTATACGCTGACAGCTACGGCACCGCTGGACGATGCGCAGGCGTATACACCGGAAAACGAGGCCATCACCCCCGGGGAGGTTCCGGCTTCGGACATCGTGGAAATTCTTCCGGACGGCAGCGGGAAAGACGGTGTGCTGACGCTGTCAGACGGCACGGAGGTGCTGTGTTATCGGGATGCAGACGGAGCCAAATACTGGGCGCTGCGAAGAGAAGACAAGCTAATTCGCTTTACACAGGAGGATAACGCCTACACCGACTTCTATTCCGCCGAAGCCTATACGGACGTGTTCGGTCACGATGGCTTTCGCATCGTCTGTCCCCGGGGCGCGGCGTACACGGCGTACGACTATTACTATATTGACGAGGATGGCGAGCCGCAATTGCTGGCGGAGTGCTCCAATTTTGTCACCGAGGCGGATTTGAACGGAGACGGGGAAAAAGAGCTGCTGTGGCACTACCATGCCAACGAGAGTTATCTCTATTTTCAACAAGACGGCAAGCTCTATCTGGCGGATGTAAACGGCCTTGTGCAGGACGTCCTGCCGGAGTGGACAATTTCCGACGTGCGGGAGTACGATTTGGACGCCGGGCTGCTGCCTGTCTTTTACCAGACCGATGGGAGCGACATCGAGCGCAGGGCATTTCTCCGCTTCACACCGGACAATATTCAGGTACTGGAAAAGGAGCGGTCGCCGGGGGAGATGACAGTCTATGACTGCAAGGGCGTGGAGATCGGACTGCCCGCAAAGTACGCCGATCAGCTCATCGTCAGGACGGACTTCACCGCCGGCGACGACGGTCCCGTCTGCGGTGGAATGCCACTGATGAAGGTGAGTGAGAAGGCATCCGTGGAGGCGGGGAAGACCGAAGGAATTTCGGACGGCGTGGGATGGATTTTTACCATTTCCCGGTTGACCCGCGCCGAGTACGAGCAGTACATTCTGAGCGACCGAAGCGGAGAGCTTACCTTCGCCACGGCGGGGAAGGCAGACGCGGGCCGGTATACCGCGCCGGTGTACGATGAATATTACGTGATCTCCAGCGGCAGCGACGTGCAGTTCTATCGGAGCGACGGCGAATTCACCATCGACAGTCCGGACTGGAAAAACTGGGAGCAGCTCTGGGATATGCGGTACGACGTGCAGGAGGACATGATAACCCGCAACGGTCTCACCGCCTATGCTGACAGTGATTTTCTCAGCCAGGACTTCACATACAGTACCGACCATGCCTACGTCAAATACTATCCCTATTTCACCTTTGACGGCTCCACCGCCCAGTACGACACGCTGGTGCTCTCTCAGCCTGCAAAGCAGGGCGAGGGCGGCGTGTGGTGCGTGGAGCGATTTTACGACGAGCGCGGTACGGTCTACCCGTATTTCCCCAGCTTTGATACCATTGGCGCGGAGAACGTCACGGCGGCGGAGTATTATAACCGTCTGCAGCAGGTCTGTGACACCAACGCGGGAACGGACGCGGAGATGAGTCAGCTCACGCCCATGGGCGCGGCGAAGCGGTTTGTTGAAAACTCCGGCTGGTACAGCAAGCCCAG
Source organism: uncultured Oscillibacter sp. (assembly GCA_964553905.1). GTDB lineage: Bacteria > Bacillota > Clostridia > Oscillospirales > Oscillospiraceae > Oscillibacter. Next base: position 4,744 of record CAZKMN010000071.1, on the reverse strand, counting down.
TACCGCTGACGGCAGTTTTGCCCAGACAGACAAACTGGATACCGCCTATATGGAGCAGAACGTCCGCGCCCAGCAGCTGGCCCTGGATCTGATGGTCGGGCGTGCCGTCTCCGACGAGGAGCTGCTCTCCTGTGCGGGGGATTTCACCGCCGACACCTGGGGCGTGCTGGGCCGGGGTATGTATGGCTCCGACTGGTGGACGCCCATGAAAAACGCACTGGTGAAGGCCGCCAAGGGCGAGGAGCAGGACACCCGAGATCAGCAGATACTGCGTCTTTTCCTCTCCTATCCCAAGGAGGAAGGGCCGGTGGCGGAGGGGCTGCGGGAAATTCTCCATGCAGCCGAACAGACAGACCCGCTGATTTTTAACAAGACCCTGCGGGGCACCTGCACAGAGCAGGAGCAAGCGCGGATTCAGGTGGCACTTACAAAACAATAACAGAATCAAGAGAAAACGCGGCGGAATTCATTTCTGCCGCGTTTTCTCTTGACAAGACGTTTTTAAAAGAATAGTATATAGCTAATCTATATATTGGAGGGCTATCTATGAGCGCGGACAGAAGCCTGCTGGCTGGCAGCACCGGAATGCTGCTTTTAAAGCTGCTGGAAGAACAGGATATGTATGGCTACCAAATGATCGAGGAGCTGCGTCGCCGGTCTGATCATACCTTTGACCTCAAGGCCGGAACACTGTATCCGCTACTGCATACGTTGGAGGAAAAAGGCTGCGTCAGCTCCTGGGTGGAGGATACCGACAGCAATCGCCCTCGGAAATACTATCATTTAACAAAAACAGGAAGTCAGCAGCTAAAAGCGAAGCAGGAGGAGTGGAATACCTTTAGCGGCGCAGTGAACCGCGTGTTGGAGGGAGGGGTCTGCCTTGCCTGACGGAATCGCGGAATATGTGGAGACCGTTCGTAGCCAAATTCGCTGGGAACGGGCGCAGCCCGGCTTGACTGCCGAAGTGCGAACGCATCTGCTGGATCAAAAAGATGCCTGCATAGCAACCGGAATGGCCGAATCGGATGCAGAGTCAGAGGCCTTACGACAGATGGGCGACCCAGTAATGGTGGGTGTGGAATTGGATCGGGTACATCGGCCAACGCCTCAATGGGGACTGCTGGCCTTGACGGCTCTTCTGGCGGTGCTGGGATTGATGCTTCACTCCATGTGGATGACGCAGATCTGGGGTCCGCAGTTCCACACAATGGAAAGAAGCATTTTTGCTGTCTGCGTGGGATTTGCATTGATGACAGGCATTTATCTTCTGGACTTTTCATGGCTTGGAGCAAAGCCAGTTCTTTCTTACGGGGTAATTGTCGGTGCTGTCGCAATCAGCCGTCTTATTTCGCCACAGACGATGGGTGTTTCCTATTATACCCAGTATCTGTTGTTCTTTTTTCCTGTGGCCTACGCCTTGATTCTGTATGCGCTGCGGGGTCGGGGGACGGTGGGCGTACTGCTTGCCGGTGCGGCACTTGCTCCTTTGGCAGTTTTAATCACCATGACGCCATCCATTTCGTCACTGCTGTTGATGTGTCTGTGCGGACTGCTTTTGCTTTTGGGTTGCATTTCAAAAGGCTGGTTTGGCGGTAGAAAAGGTATCCAGTTAGCCATTGTCCTCTCCGCTGTTGTGGTGGTGATGATCTGGGCTGCTGTCCTGATCTCTGGTGAATATGGACGAACGCGGCTGCTGATGCTGGTACATCCGGAGTCCGATCCATACGGTTACGGCTATTTTCCATTGATGGTTCGGGAACTTTTGCATGGGGCAAAGTGGATTGGAACAGGCAGCGTGGGAGAGCTTTTCGGTGCATTAGAATATTTGTCGGATAATTTTGTCTCCGATTTCCTGCTGACCTGGGTGATCCACCAGTTCGGCTGGTTACCTGCCATTTTGCTGCTGGCGGTGCTGACGGCTTTTCTGGGATTGGGACTGCGGCACTGTCTGCGTCAAAAAAATGCGTTGGGGCGTCTTTTGTCCACAGCGGTGATGCTGACACTGCTCTATGAAACGGTGCAGTATGTCATAAACAATCTGGGCTTTATGTTGCTGGGCGGACTGCAGTTGCCGCTGCTCTCCAACGGCAATCTCTATACCATGGTCAATCTTGTCCTGATTGGCCTTGCGCTTTCTGTGTTTCGGGGAGAAAAACTGCCGCTGTTTGAACGGTGTGAGATACCTCAAGCGTGCCAAAACCGGAAATCCTTAATTTCTTGGCAAGACGGGAATTTGATCATCGCCCTTGGCAGAGGTACCCGGCGCTGAGGGTTATTCAACAGATGAACACACGGGACGAAGCCCAGCGGCTTCGTCTCTCTTTTTGAGTTCGGAAACCTGAAGGAGGTAGCCCGTAAAAAGCTTTAGCTTCAAGCGCCGAGCAAAGTGAGATGTTAAAAAGCAAACTGAAAAATTATCTAAGTTTGGTTGAGTGGTAAAATGCCCGTTTACGGGCGGCAGGGCGAGTGATGTAAGCGAAAGGATTTTCGATGCGTCTTGAGACGCTTGCCGGTAAAAGGCCCTTATATGCCAAAAGGTAAGAGTGTGCATTCAAAGGTCGTATGCCGATATAATGGCTGCACAGACAACTATTCCAGCAACTTGGCAAAAATATATTAGCTGCAAAATTTGAATTTATAACAAAGAATATCAATGAATTGGAGGCAAAGAACATGAAACGTCAGCATTATCCGGGGTCATACCGACACATGTATGGATTACCAGACACCAAAATCTTGTTTTTATGCGATTCCTATGCTAAAATTACTACAAAGGGTACAGAATGAAAGTGAAATCTTGCAGGGAGGTGAGCGTGGTGATTTACACGGTTGAGGAAATTAGAGAAAAAATACAGCCCATTGCGGAAAAATATCAACTCAAAGCGGTATACCTATTTGGCTCCTATGCCCGAAATGCCGCAAAAGAGACCAGCGATATTGACCTGCTGATTGACACGACAGGCACTGCGCTCAAGAGCCTTTTCACGCTTGGGGAGCTATACTGCGAGTTGGAAGAGGCATTTCAAAAGCCGATTGACCTGATTACACTCAGCGCATTGCAGCAGCGCCCACACCTATCCAGTGAAGAGGACTTCCGGGATACTGTTTTGAATGAGAAGGTGAATCTTTATGTTGCCGCCTGATTTACAGCGATTGAAGCATATTCGCGATTACTGCGATGAAATTGAAAAAACCATCCGGCGCTACGGGGACTCCTTTGAGCAATTTGATCAGGATGCGGATTATCAGCGCTCCATTTCCTTTTCCATCCTCCAGATTGGCGAACTTAGCGGCGGCTTGTCGCCGGAGTATCGACAGGCCACTGCGGATCGTATTCAATGGGGACCCATCAAAGGAATGCGTAATTTGGTGGCGCACAGCTACGGAAGCATGAGCCGGGATATTATCTGGGAAACTGCGGTCACGGATATTCCCGTGCTGAAGCAGTTTTGCGATGAACAACTTTGCACAAGCAATTCAAATCAGACTACTATTTGACGACTGCTTTCGGGAAATGAGAAATCGGCGGGGAAGCGTTGCGGCGCAATGCTTCTCCACTTTTCATAGAACAGGGTGCTATACTTTGTGCAAAACCAACCAAAAGGTGGAAACGACTGCGCTGCAAGGCCTTGAGTTATACTTTGGTTTTCATATCTGAGAACTCCGACTCTAAAGGCCACTGGTTCGAATCCAGCCGGGCGTACCAAAAACCACCGAAAATTTCGATTTTTGGTGGTTTTTACTTACTGTAACGTGCAATCATAGTATAGTCACTGTGACGTACAGTCAATGATGACCACGTCCCACTTTTGCAGACTGTGACAGGCTCTGCGGCGAAAGACTGGCTTTTCCGTACGACCTGTGATTGATATTTTTGAATCGAGGAACTAAATGACAAACCAAACTTTTGCAGAAATCTCCCTTTCCCCCGAGCTGCTGGCGGCCGTGACTGAGATGGGTTTCACGGCAACCACCGATATTCAAGCGGAGGCCATTCCCATTATTCGCAGCGGCGCTGATGTTCTGGCACGCTCCCAGACCGGAACCGGAAAAACCGTTGCTTTCGGGATTCCCGCCGTGGAATGCGTTGATTCGGATGAGCAGGGCGTTCAGGTGCTGGTGCTGTCCCCAACGCGGGAGCTGGCGCACCAGTGCGGTGAGGAAATTCGCAAGCTGGCAAAACACCTGCCTTACGTCCGTTCTGCGGATATCTGCGGCGGCTCAGATTACCGGGATCAGTTCCGCAATCTGCGTGAGGCCAATCTGGTCATTGGCACACCCGGCCGTATTATGGATCATATGCGCCGGGGCACGCTGAACCTGAGCCAGTTGAAAATGGTCATTCTGGACGAGGCTGACGAAATGCTGAACATGGGCTTTCGGGAGGATATTGAGGTCATTCTTCAAGATGTGCCGGAACAGCGGCAGATCGTCCTGTTCTCTGCCACGCTGCCGGAGGAGATTCTGGCCATCGCGGAGCAGTTTCAGCACGAGCCTGTCCGCATCGATGTGAACCACGATCAGGTGACGCTGGACGCCATCAAGCAGGTGTTTGTGGATGTGCCGCCCAAGCAGAAAACCGAGGCGCTGCTCCTGCTTTTGCACTATTACCGTCCCCACCGTGCCATCATCTTCTCCAATACCAAGACCATGGTGGACGAGCTGGCTGAAAAGCTCAGCGGTGCGGGCTTTTCCGTGGAGGGTCTCCATGGCGATATGAAGCAGCTCCAGCGCACCACGGTGA
>CAZKMN010000070.1:0-8338 GCA_964553905.1 uncultured Oscillibacter sp. | reverse complement strand
CAGCAGCTTTCAGGTGCGCGGGAATGGACTTGTCGCAGCTGGATGCCAAGATAATACCATCCCATGGAATTGCAGAGCCATGCACTTCTACCATGTTGGCAATGGCCTCACGGGATGCCAACACCACGTTCATGCCGTCATGACCCTGTGCACAGCCATCGCAGATATCAGTGGCGTAGTACTTGGCGGGCTTACCGCCTCTTTCATATATGCCATAGACAGCCTGTTCCGTCATCTGATTGAGATGGACACTGCCCGGATGAGAGTCTCCATATACACTTTCGACCATGATCTGGGGGCGGATAATATCCTGATCATCCCAACCGCTACCCATTTCCAGCGCGTCAAACTGGGCCCACAACAGACGCTCTTTTCCGCTTTTCTGGTTCATAGTAATACTCCTATTTTCAAATAATTTAAGGTACTTAAAAATCCATGGACTCCCAGAGCAACAAACAGCCTGCCATCTCGATGCCAGCCGAGAGCGCTCGCAGTTTCACTGGCAATTGCTGCATTAAATTGAGTGTTTTGATACCCCGCGTCACATGTCTCGTTCACATTTCCGTATAGCGGAATCATATTCCGCATATATCATACAAACAATCGATCCATTTTACGCAAAAGATTATCTATAAGAATAACGAATTCATGTGGAATTGTCAAGTGATGTCCAAAATTTGAGATCACTCGGTTTTTGCAAGAGTTTGATGTCGCCTTGTGTTATTTATAATTTCTGAGGGCTAAAAAAAGCAGCAAACACTTTCGTCCGTAGGATTTCAAGCCTTTGGATCGAAAGTGTTTGCCAGAGCTGGTGCGGGCATGGGGACTCGAACCCCAACACATTGCTGCATAAGAACCTAAATCTTACATGTCTACCAATTCCATCATGCCCGCGTATGGAGCGACCGGGACCCGGCCGCTTTTATTTTCCCTTTTTCTCCGCTTCTTTCCGCAGTGTTTTCAGCAGTTTGTCGCTTCTGGTGTCCCGTCCGTCCGGATTTCTGAAGGTACCGGGAGCCACTCCCAATTTTTTCTCAAGATTGCCGACTTGAATGTCACTGCGAATTTTTCTGGTCATAAGACGCCTCCTGTCATTCCATCGGGTCAGATCCATGCCGCCTGTGAACGCTGCGGCGGGGGTATTTCCCATCCGCTCTGTCACAAAAAGCCAGATCTTTCCCTTTTAGCACAGCACATGTAGTATACCACAAGCTTCTCTCTTGAACAATAGGAAAATCTGCGATACAATATGCTGGCATACGTCCCCTAGTTTCAAAACGCTGACTTAAAGGAGCTCCGCCATGACAACACCCCGCGTTGCCGCTATCCACGACCTCTCCGGCTTTGGTCGCTGTTCCCTGACCGTTGCCATCCCCGTCTTATCCGCTATGGGCGTTCAGGTCTGTCCCCTGCCCACCGCTTTTCTCTCCACGCACACCGGTGGATTTACCGGATTCACTTTTTTGGATATGACTGACGAAATGGCCCGCGTGTCTGCCCACTGGCAGTCGCTTCAGCTTGAATTTCAAGCCATTTACAGCGGTTTTTTAGGCAGTGCACGCCAAATCGACACCGTGGCAGATTTTATCCGCGCGTTTCGGGAAAGCAACCCCATTGTCGTCGTCGACCCGGTCATGGGCGACCACGGTTCCATCTATCAAACCTATACGCCCGCCATGTGCGCGGCAAGCCGACGTCATTACGCCCAACCTGACAGAAGCCGCCTTGCTTTTGGACGTGCCCTACGACACGCTCCCCACAGGGGAGGCCGGCTGCCGCTCCATTGTTGAGCAGTTGAGTCTGGACGGGCAGCGCTCCGTGGTCCTCACCGGCGCGTCCACTGCGCCGGGGCTGACCGGCGCCATGTGCTTTGACGCACGCACCGGGCAGGTGGAGGCCGTCCAAACGCCCCGCATTGACAGGGAATTTCACGGCACAGGCGATGTTTTCGCCAGTGTCCTCACGGGGGCTCTGGTTCAGGGGCAGAGCCTGACCGACGCCGCCGCGCAAGCCGTGGACTTTATTCGCGTCTGCGCCCAGCGGACTGTGGCACAAGCGCTTCCGCTTCGGGAAGGCGTGGATTTTGAACCGCTTCTGGGGCTTTTGGCAAAAGATGTCTGACCCTCAGAAACGACGCGGATTGCCCTCCGGGCAAGAAAGGACCATTTATGAACCGGCTATGCAGGAAAAGCATCTCTCTGCTTCTCTCCCTTCTTTTATCGGCGTCTCTCGCCCTCCCCGCACTGGCCGTTGAGCAAGACCCCGCCGCCTTGCAAATTGCCTCTGCACAGGACGCAGCCGAGGGCGCATTGCAATACGGCAGCGCCGTCAGCGTGCAATATGCCCTGTGGGACAATGGGTCCCTCACGCTCTCCGGTCATGTGGGCGATTATTCCAAAACGGAAAACCGTGCGCTGACAGACGACATTTTATATGGCGCCGGCTCTGTGAGCAAGCTCTATACCACCGCCGCTGTCCTTCAATTGGCGCAGGCAAACAAGCTGCTGCTGGACGCTCCGGTCACCCGCTATCTGCCCAGCTTCCGCATGGCGGACAGCCGGTATCGGGACATCACCGTGCGGATGCTGCTCAACCACTCCTCCGGTTTGATGGGCTCCACCTTTCAAAATGCCCTGCTTTTTGACGATGCGGACGCCTCTGCCGCCGACACGCTGCTGGAAAAGCTGCAAACCCAGCGGCTTAAGGCAGATCCCGGCGCATACAGCGTCTATTGCAACGACGGCTTCACTCTCGCCGAGCTGGTGGTAGAGGCCGTCTCCGAACAGCCGTTTATGGACTATGTCCGCGCCCATCTTCTGTCTCCCGCCGGTCTTTCGGACACCTTTGCCCCCTCTGACGATTTTGACGAAAGTCGGCTTGCCCGCACCTATCACGGATCAGACCTGCGTGCGTTGCCCCGGGACTGTCTGGGCGTTGTGGGTGCAGGCGGGCTGTACGCCACCGCCTCTGATCTGGCCGCCTTTGGCGGAGCGCTGACAAACGACACGCTGCTCAATGCCCGTTCCCGGGCGGCGATGGCTGCGCCGGAATATGACCGCGGCATCTGGCCGGAGGACACGTCGGATGCGCTGAGCTTCGGCCTTGGCTGGGACAGCGTTTCGTGGTTTCCATTCTCCCAAAGCGGAATTCAGGCTCTGGTCAAGGGCGGCGACACGCTCTCCTATCACGCAGGTTTGATCGTGCTGCCAGACTATCATCTCGCCGCAGCGGTCGTCTCCTCCGGCGGATCGTCCACCTGCAACGAGCTGGCTGCGACACGGCTTCTTCTGGACGCGTTGTCCGTCAAGGGCGTACAGGTAGATGAAACCATTCCCTCGCTGGAAGCCGCAAAGCCCGCCTCCATGCCTGCGGAGCTTCTGGAAAACGCCGGTTACTACGCCGCCACCGCCGCGCAATATCGCATTGTGCTCTCCCAAGACGGCGCATTGACTCTTGACTATTTAAATCTGGACAGCATCCCGCCCCAGACCTTTACTTATTTTAGTGACGGCACGTTCCGGGACAGCACCGGCACCGCCGCCATGCGCTTTGTAAAAGAGGAAAACGGCAAGACCTATCTCTATCAAAAAACAGTTGCCGCACTGCCCGGTCTGGGCGCGCTGCCCGTCTCCAACTATGCGGCGGTGAAGCTGCCCGAAAACGCCGTCTCTCCCGAAGTGCAGGCCTTTTGGGAGCAAATGGCCGCTACCAGCGTCGTGCCGCTGGGTGAAAAATACACCTCGCAGGTTTATCTCTCTTTGTCCGACGCTTCCGCGGGCCAAACGCTTCCGTCCATCCCCGGCTACATTGGCGGCAATCGCATTGTAGACGCGAACGCCGCTTTATACGAGCTGGAGATCCCCGGTTCTGCCGGTCGGGACGGGCAAGATCTCACGATTTCCCAGCAGGATGGCAATTTATACTTTTCCGCCGGTGGTCAGCTCTTTTTAGCCGAGGAGAACGTTCCCACTTTGTACACCGGCAGCGGCTGGTCATACAGCACCATTGCCGAAACCGGTTACGCCCGTTGGTATCACGTGGGAAGCGCCGCCGGGAAAACCATGAATGTCCAAGTCCCACAGGACGGCGGTTTTTGGGTTTACGACGCGCAGGGGCAGGTGGTCGCCTCCTCCGTTTTGTGGGAGGATGCCGCCGCCACGCTGCCACAGGACGGACTGATCGTCTTTGCCGGCGAGCAGGGCGCCCGCTTCCATCTCTCTTTCACAGTCTGAGCGCTTCCGGATCTTTTGATCCCGCTCCCGGTTTTTTGCATGGGTTTATGAAAGTTCAAGGAGGGTTTTTGATGAACGTCTTACTGTTGAACGGCAGCCCCCACGCCGACGGCTGCACTGCCACCGCGCTGCGAGAGGTCGCTTCCATCTTGGAATACAACGGGGTGGGAGCCGAAATTTTGCACGTGGGCGCAGCCCCCGTCCGAGGCTGCATCGCCTGCGGTCAGTGCAAAAACGGGCGGTGCGTCTTTGATGACGACGCCGTGAACCGCGTACTGGAAAAAATGGAATCCGCCGACGGGCTGGTCATCGGCTCCCCGGTCTATTACGCCTCAGCCAACGGCACCCTCATCTCCCTGCTGGATCGGGTATTCCACGCCGGGACCTGCTTTGCCTACAAGCCCGCCTGCGTTGTCTGTTCCGCCCGGCGCGGCGGCGCCACAGCTACTTACGACCAACTTACCAAGTATCTCGCCATCAGCGGGATGGTCCAAGTTCCCTCCTGCTACTGGAACATGGTCCACGGCACGAACAAAGAGGAGGTCGTCCGCGACGGAGAGGGTATGCGGACCATGCGCGTTCTGGGTAAAAACATGGTCTGGCTTTTGAACCTGCTCGCGGCCGGAAAGGACGCCGTCCCTCTGCCGGAGGCCGAGCCGCCGGTGCGGACAAACTTCATTCGCTAAACGAAAAGGACCGCCTTTGGCGGTCCTTTGGCTTTTCAGATTTAAAAATGCAGAAACTTTTTCGCCAGCCCAGCAGGGGGTTTTGCACCGGCCCAGCAGGGGGTTGCACATTTCACGCTGGATTTTGCGTGAATGCAGACAGGGTTCTACGTGACAAAACGCAGGATTTTTTCAATCGATAATGCAGTTTTTCCCGTTATTTTTGCCCTGATAGAGCTTTTCGTCCGTTTTTCGGATCAGCTCCTCCACCGCCCATCCCGGCTCATACTCGCAAAGGCCAAAGGTCATGGTCACCGCGCCCTCGGGCAGATTTTCCACGCCCTCCAGACGCCGGATTTTTTCCTGAACCCGGGTCAGCACCGTTTTTGCCGCAGCGCTGCGGGTGGCGGAAAACAGGATCAAGATTTCCTCGCCGCCCCAGCGACAGACAAAATCGCCCTCTCGGGTGGCTTTGCGAAACGTCTCTGCCAGCACCGTGAGAACCTGATCGCCGCACTGGTGCCCATAGGTGTCGTTGAAGTGCTTGAAATCGTCCACATCGCCCATAGCCACCGCAAACGGCACACCGGAACGCTCCGCCTGTGCGCGGCAGAGCTTCAAAAGCTCATTCATGCTGTGGCGGTTTTGAAGTCCGGTCAGGGCGTCGTGCGTGGCCATATATTCCAGCCGGCGATTGATCATCTCCAGCCGCTTTTTCGTGAGATCAAGCTGCTTGCAAAACAGCATGGCTGAAATCGTGCTCACCCCGGCAGCCAACAGCAAATTTGCCGCAAAGGTCGGAAAATACAGCGCGTCCTGCGCCGCGTCCACACCGTTAAAATGGGTCGGCAGCAAGGGGGACAGCGCCAGCAGCATCAAAAGGGAGAGAATGCCGGGCATTTGCAGCGCAAAAAACCGTTTTTCCTGACTGCCGCCCAAAAACAGGATTCCCGCCAGCATTGCCAATGGGCAGAGGAAAAAGCCGCTGTCCCAGCCGGTAAAAATCGTTGCCAGAACGCCAAAGCAGCAAACCTCCAGCTGCCCCAAAAACAAACACACCGGGGCAGCGCGTTTGCGAAACAGCAGCAGCGTCCCGTGGAGCAGACAGCCGCAGGCGCTCAAAACCGCCAGCAAATTCACCCCCGTCAGGAAGAAAAACACCGTCCAGCCAAGGCGCAGCAAGCTGAAGCCCGCCAAAAAAAGCAGGGGAAGATCGCTCATCCGGCCCTTTTGAGGGGCGTTTACACTCCGTTTTGCCACCCGAGATCCTCCCTCCCGCGCAGATTATGAATAGTGTACCACACCGGAAATTCAGATACAATTGCCGAAACCGTCATTTTTTAACAAGATTTCTTTCTAAAGCGCACAAAAAAAGCGCGCAGCAGCGCGCTTTTTTCTCAGCGATCGGAATGCGCCCACGACTGGGGGGCGGTATAGGGCTTATAGGCCGACGTGAGGACTTTTTCAAAAATGGGGGCTTCCGGGTCCTCGATCCGCCGGAGGATCTGCTCTCCCGCGGCAATTCCCAAATCCTCCACAGGCTGCACAATGGAATCCATCTGGCTGGCATAGAGCTGATAGAAATGGGAATCATAGTCCACAAAGCTCACAAGATCGATGTCCTGAGACAGGCGAATTCCCTTTTTGTGGAGATAAATAATCGTCTCCGACGCCATCAGACCCTGACAGACGATGATCGCGTCGCAGTTTTCCTCCAGTAGCTCGTCCAGACAGGTGTGGGCGCTGTTTTCCATGGAATCGCCATAGCGGATCAAACTGCCGTCCTGCGTAAGGCCGCAGTCCACCATGGCCTGCTGATATGCGGAAATCCGCTCCCGGGTGGTGGACAGTCGGGGCAGCCCGCCGATCATGCCGATCTTGCGGTCGCCCTTGCCCGCCAGACGGCAGACGCTGCGGTAAATCGGCTGGAAATTGGACACACAGATGGAGGAATACTTTTTCACATCAAAGGTGCGATCCACCAAAACCACCGGGAATCCGGCGGGAATCAGCTCGTCAAAGCGGTGAAAGTCATCCATCGTGCTGGCGATCAGCAAGCCGTCCACCAAACCGGCGGAGAGCAAGCGGAGGTTCGTCTCCTCCCGGTCCATGTCCTCTTTCGTGTTGGCAATAATCAGGTGATAGCCATGAGAGGCCAGATAATTTTCCACAGATTCGATCATGGTGGCAAAAAACTTATTGGCAATATCGGGCACAATGAAGCCAACGGTCTTTTTTTTGCCCGTGCGGAAGCTGCGCGCAGAGGCGTCCGGAGTGTAGCCCAACTGTGCAATTGCCTGATACACTTTTTCCTTTGTCTCATTGGAGACATAGCGGGTGTTGTTGATGGTGTGGGAAACAGTGGCGGTGGAAACCCCCGCCAGCTTGGCCACATCACTGATCGTCACTTTCATCGGCTTTTCCTCTTGCGTAATCAATTTTTACATTACGTAATCATTTAGTTGCCAATAGTATAGGGCATTCCCATTCACCCGTCAAGCACTTTTCCGTCTCTTTTCGGGAAAATTCGGGAGAATGTTTGGGATTCTTATTTAAAATTTACAATTTTCTTTTTTAATTGTTATTTGAAATGACAATTGCCAATGTTTGCGCTTTGTGATACCATACAATTGTAGATCGATTAAGCAAAACGTTTACGTAATCGTTTTTATGCACGCGTTCCTGTGTGCAATTTGAAAGGAGTCTATACGACAATGAAAACTCAAATTGGCATCAATGGTTTTGGCCGCATTGGCCGTCTCGTATTTCGCGCAGCTCTGACCCGTGACGACGTAGAGGTTGTCGGTCTGAACGACCCGTTCATGACCCCCGATTATATGGCATACATGCTGCGTTATGACAGCACTCACGGCAAATTTCAGGGCGAGATCTCCTACGGCGAGAACACCCTCATCGTCAACGGCAAGGAAATCGCCGTCTTCACCGAGAAGGAAACCGCCAACATTCCTTGGGCCAAGGTTGGCGCGGAGTATATCTGCGAGTGCACCGGCCAGCACCTGACCAAGGAAAAGTGCCAGGGCCACATTGACGCCGGCGCCAAGCACGTTGTCATGGGCGCTCCTTCCAAGGACGACACCCCCATGTTCGTCATGGGCGTCAACAACAAGAAATACACCAGCGACATGACCTTCGTCTCCAATGCCTCCTGCACCACCAACTGCCTCGCCCCCATCGCCAAGGTGCTGCACGAAAACTTCGGCATTAAGGACGGCCTCATGACCACCGTTCACTCTGTCACCCCCACCCAGAAGCTGCTGGACGGCGCTTCCCTGAAGGATTGGCGCGGCGGCCGTGCGGCTACCGCCAACATCATCCCCTCCTCCACCGGCGCTGCCAAGGCAGTGGGCGTGGTTATCCCGGAACTCAAGGGCAAGCTGACCGGCATGTCCTTCCGCGTGCCCACCGTCAACGTGTCCGTGG
>CAZKMN010000069.1:7909-8377 GCA_964553905.1 uncultured Oscillibacter sp. | reverse complement strand
AAAGCCGGGCCTGATCGTAATTGCCCGCGCCGATGCACTGGGACACCACCGTCACAATGGCAAGCCCCAGCGCATTGCCAGGCACGCACTGAAAGGCGCAAACCGTGTTGCCAATGGCGTTGGCGGCAACCGACGCGGTCCCCAGCACCGCCACGGTGGAAAGCAGCAAAATCTTTCCAAGCTGGAACATACCGCTCTCCAGACCGTTTGGAACGCCAAAGCGCAAAATATTTTTCACCACATAGCGGTCGTGCCGCAGCGTCAGATGGCGCACTTGCAGGGGAAGCTCCGGGCGGCGCAGCAGCACCACCATGGCCCCCGCCGCAACTCCGCGGGAAATCAGCGTGGGGATGGCAACGCCCTCCACGCCCATGTGCAACCCAAAAATCAGCAGCGCGTTGCCCCCGATGTTGATGAGATTCATCACAAGGGACACCCACATGGAGATTTTGGAATTTCCCATCACGC
>CAZKMN010000069.1:0-7899 GCA_964553905.1 uncultured Oscillibacter sp. | reverse complement strand
GCCGGCGCTGTATACCGCCAAAAAGGGGACAGACGCCTCCACGATCATGTAATAGGTATCGGCATAGGCCGCCACATCCGCCGCCACCTGTCCGAATACCACGTGGAGCACAAAGCCCTTGCCCAGATAAAAAAGGGCCATGATGAGCAGGGATACCTCCGTCATGAACAGGAGCATCTGCTCGCCGGCATGGCTGGCCTTTTGATTCTCCCTCCGGCCCAGATACTGCCCCGCGATCACCGCCCCGCCGGTGGCCAGCGCGGAAAAGGCATTGACCATCAGGATGTTCACCGTATCCACCAGAGAAACGGCGGAGATGGCCGCCTCTCCCACTTGGGAGACCATGACGGAATCGAAAAGGCCCACCGTGATAGCCAGAAGCTGCTCAATGACCAGCGGCACGATCAGCCTTTGCAAATCCCGCTTATTAAAATCCGTTATGAAACGTCTTGCTTCCATGAAATATTCTTTCTCTCTTCCTACATTCAACGAAATTCCCGAGGGCTCATGTGAAAGGTATTTTGAAAAGCCCGCAGGAATGTGGAATACTCTGAAAATCCTGCCTGCTCCGAGGCTTTCATCACCGGCATTCCGCCGCGGATCAGCTCTCCTGCCCGCAACAGCCGTTTCTGACTGATATACTGGTGCACGGTATAGCCCGTGACCGCCTTGAACCGATGCATCAGGTAATAGCGGCTCAAATAAAACCGGCCCGCCAGCGCATCCACGGAAAGCTCCTCTTCCAAATGGGCCGTGATATAGTGCAGGATTTCCTCCATCTTGGGGTCCACCCGATAGCTGTCCTGCTGGTCCAGCGCCGTGCGATCCTGAAGAATATCCCGATTCACGGAGATCAGCAACTGCTGGCAGAGCGTATCCGCCAGTCGAGCCGCGCCAAATTCGCCGGAATGCAGAGATTCCTCCATGTGCTGCATAAGCTGCATGTAAGATAAGCGCTGCTCCGCGCCAAAGCGCAGGAGATGGAATCCCCGCTCCCGGGCCGTATCAAAGCAGGTGTCCAGCGCCTCGCCCGGGTCGCTGCGCTTTTCCAGCCACTCCCGGCCAAGCCAGAGAACCATGCGCTCATAGGGGACGTCGGGATCGATGATGGGTTTGTGGATGAGGTTATGCTGAACCAAAAGCAGATCCCACGGGCGAAGGAAGTAGGTCACACCCTCCACCACATAGGTCACCTTTCCGCCCAAAAGCAAAATAAGCTTATCAAACTCGTGGTAGTGATACTTTAGTTTTTGCGCGCGGCTGTCCTTCAGATGAAACAGGCGAAAATCCTCGTTCAGATATCCGCGTTTGCCCACCTCGCTGCGATCCAGCATAGCTGCATATCCCCCTCTTTTGTTGTCTAGACGCCCTATCTTACCGCACTTTTTACAATTTCACAACCGAAATTTGATACAAAGTCTGAAAATCATTTGAGTATTCTTTAGGGGAAGTGTTGCATACCGCTCGCGGATTTGAAAACTTTCTGCTATACACTGACTGAAAAATTTGGTATACTGAGAAAAACACATGAGGAGGACTGCTTCATGAGCCGCGCTGATGAATGCTTTTTGCAAAACTGCCGGGATATCTTGAGCTCCGGCGTGTGGGACACCGATCAGGAGGTCCGCCCCCACTGGGAGGATGGCACCCCCGCCCACACCATAAAAAAGTTTGGCCTTGTAAATCGCTATAATCTGCAAGAGGAATTCCCCATTCTGACCGTCCGCCGCACCTATTGGAAAACGGCGGTGGATGAGCTCCTGTGGATCTGGCAGAAAAAATCCAACAACATCCATGATCTCAACGGGCACATCTGGGATCAGTGGGCCGACGAGAGCGGCTCCATCGGCAAGGCCTACGGTTATCAGCTTGGCATCAAGCACCATTACCCCGAGGGCGACATGGATCAGGTGGATCGGGTTTTGTACGACTTAAAACACAACCCCGCTTCCCGCCGCATTCTGACCAATCTCTACAATTTTCAGGACCTGAACGAAATGCATCTTTACCCCTGCGCCTACTCCATGACGTTCAATGTCTCAGGCAACGTTTTAAACGCCATTTTGAACCAGCGCAGTCAGGACATGCTGGCCGCAAACAACTGGAATGTGGTGCAATACGCGGTGCTGGTCCACATGTTTGCCCAAGCGTCCGGTCTGATCCCCGGCGAGCTGGTCCACGTCATCGCCGACGCGCATATCTATGACCGCCACGTGCCGATTATCGAGCGGCTGCTTCAGGTGCCGCCCCGCAACGGCCCCCATTTTTCCATGGACCCGTCCATCACGGACTTTTACGCCTTCACCCGGGAGAGCTTCTCGCTGGAGGGCTATGACCCCGCTCCGTTTTCCGAAAAAATCCCGATTGCGATTTGAGGAAGTGCCATGAACTGTATTGTTGTCGTTGACGGCCGTTGGGCCATTGGGCGGGACGGCGGACTGCTGTTTTCCCTGCCCACGGACATGAAGCGTTTTCGTGCGCTGACTTTGGGCGGCACCGTCATTCTGGGCCGCAAGACGCTGGACTCTTTTCCCGGTGGAAAACCCCTACCCCAGCGCCGCAACATCGTCATCACTCACAAGGCCGATTTTGACCGCTCCGGCGCCGAGATCGTCTCCAGTCCCCAAGCCGCTTTGACCGCTGCCGCAGACGTTGCGCCGGACAAGCTCTGGGTGATCGGCGGCGGCAGCGTTTACACCGCTCTGCTCTCAAAGTGCAAGCGGGCCTATGTCACCCGGGTAGACGCCGTGCAGGAGGACGCAGACACCTTCTTCCCCAATCTGGACAAGCTTCCCGACTGGGAAGTGGAGCACGTGAGCGAGCCAATCAGTGAAAACGGCTTGACCTACCGCTTTATCGACTACGTCCATACAAAGCCCTGATGGAAGAGCTCCAAGTAAACGGGATTTTCCGCAAGCTGGGCCTCGCAGGCTGATTCACGCAGGCTGGTCCCGCAGGCTGGGCCTCGCAGGCTGGTCCCCGCAGGCTGGTCCCCGCAGGCTGGCCCCCGCAGGCTGGCCCCCTTGCGGAAAGCCTCTTGCGCTTTTCAAAAAGCGCCAACTGAGTTTGCAGAAAGGCAGGTGCGCTCTTGATGAACTGCCCCTATTGTAGAGGAGAAATGACCGTCGGTGCGCTCTATGCGCCTGATTCTCACGCCACCTACTGGCTTCCGAAAGACGCAAGTCCCGCCGGAATCGCTCTTTCCGAGAAAAGGATTGAAGCATGCGGCGGGCTGCTTCTGGGCAAAGTTTCCAAGCTGGGCTTTCTTTCACTGGGCAGGCCAAAAACCTATCGATGCGCCGCCTGCGGGCTATTGCTCACAAAGCAGGACCCATCCGCGATTGAATGATTCCATGAAAAGGGCGTCACCGTTTGAAACGGTGACGCCCTAAAACATCCTTGCGGAAACGCTCCGCGCTCCGACTTTTTACTTCGTGCTCTCCAGCGGGATTTCAAACTCTCCGATGCAGACCGCGCGCACCTGATCGGCATTTAGCAAATTCAAAAATGTGGTGGAATAATGCAGGGAAACCACCTGCTTTCCATCCTTGGTGTACGAGCTCTTTCCGCCGCCATACCCCTCTGTCAGCTCCAGCAGGGGCTGCTTTGTGCCATCGGCATAGACAAGGAACGTCTCGCGCAGCAGCTCCGGAATGGACTGGTACTCGCTTCCCTGATACTCTCCCAAAATCGCCAGCGGAGAGAGGGTGATTGAGGCGAACGCCACGTCATTTTGCGCGAGCTGTCCGCTTTTGGTCCGGGCGCTGTACGTCGGCTGAAAGGTGAGAAGCGCGGGGTGATCCGCCAGCGCAATTGCCGTGCCGTCCTCCCCCGTCAGTATCGGGGGACTCACCAGCAGCGTCAGGGGCTGGTCTGTCAGCTTTTTCGTCTGGGACTGGGTGGTAAATCGCACAAGATACGTCAGCGTGCCGGTATCCATGTCATATTCCCGGCTCTCCACACTGCCGCTGGCCCCACCGGGAAATTTATGTTTCATCAGCTCCGCGGATGCATGGGGGCCGTAGTACGTTGTCCAATCCTCCTCCGCCCACACATCTCTCCGGTCCTGCTCCAGCGCATCCCAAGAGATGTCGCCGGTGGCATAATATTCGATCTGCGGGCATTCCACGCGCTGCGTCTCGCTGTCCCATGCCGCCCCAACGGCCTTCCGATCTTCAGACGGCGGCAGCTCATAGTCCAAAATGAAATAGATCGTCCGGTCGTCGCCCAAGGCCTCCCGCACTGTCAGGTTCACGTCGCCGCACGCCGCCTTCACATCCAACTTTTGGAACGCCTGCTGGGC
Organism: uncultured Oscillibacter sp.; assembly: GCA_964553905.1. Taxonomy (GTDB): domain Bacteria; phylum Bacillota; class Clostridia; order Oscillospirales; family Oscillospiraceae; genus Oscillibacter. The sequence goes on along the minus strand of CAZKMN010000069.1, from coordinate 3,596 downwards.
CATGGTTGTAGCCGCCGCCTCTTCGCCAAAGCGTCCGGCAAAAATCGCATCCCACTGGACAGCCAGCACCACGGCGCCCACGGACGCCGTGAAAGACACCGCAATCAGCGCCGCAACAAGCGCCCGTTTGGCAAAGCTCCGTGGCCGCAAAATTTTTCGCGGACAGGCCGGCGCATTTTGTTCCAACACGCGCTTACGCAGCCGCTCCTTCAGTTCCGCCGGCGGCGCACAGTGCTCCATCGCCTCTCGATAGTGGTTCATAGCTCCTCCTTCCACTGTTCGCGCAGCATCGCCCGTCCCCGCTGCATCCGCATTTTCACCGCAGAAACCGTCACGCCCAGAATCGCCGCGATCTCCTGAACGGAATACCCCTCATAATAATGGAGGTGCAGCGCCGTGCGCTGCTTTTCAGGCAGAGCCGCCACCGCCTCCAAAAGCTCCCGCTCCTGCGTGGGCGCAGAGGCCAGCGCTGCCGCCTCCAGCGGGAGATTGCTCCGCTCTTTCCGCCGCCATTCGTCCCGGCACTGGTTCAGCGCCACGCGGAAAAGCCATCTGCGCTCATGCTCCGCCGTCTCAAAGGGCGGAGATTGATAGAGCCGCTTGAAAAAGACCTCCTGCAAAACATCCTCGGCGTCGGAGTGTCGCTTCATGTGCAGCAGGCAAAATCGATACAGCGCAGGGCCATAGTCCGCATAAACCTTTTCAAACACCTGCTCCTCTGTCACAACGCCACCTCCTTTCTTATGAAAACGATTGAAGTTTGCAAAAAGTCACATTGTCTTTCTTTGCAAAACATTATATAATGAAATTCTATGGTTTGACAAGAAAGGTGGCGGCGCGATGGCAGATCCGCATACCCCCATTCAAAACATTCGCGGAATCAGCCCGCAGCGGGCCAAGGCTCTAGGCAAGCTGGGCATCGAAAACGAGCAGGATCTCATCAGCTATTTTCCGCGGACCTATGAAGACCGTTCCCAAACGAAGTCCATCGCGGAGCTGGTTCCCGGGGAAACCGCCTGCGTCTGCGCCATGATCGCATCTCCGCCCACGCTCTCGCGGATTCGCAACGGCCTGACACTGGTCAAGCTCCGGGCGGTGGACGCCACCGGCGTGCTGGACGTGACCTTTTTTAATCAAACCTGGTTGAAAGCGCAGCTCTTACAGGGCGAGAGCTACGTGTTCTGCGGCAAGGTCGAGGGCACGGCCCTGCGCCGTCAAATGGCAGGTCCGCTGGTTGAGCCCGCAGGTCGCCGGGAGCTGACCGGGCGGATCGTCCCCATCTATCCGCTCACGGCCGGGGTAAGCCAGTTGATTTTAAGCCGCTCCATCCGGCAAGGGCTGGACGCATGCGCCAAAATTTTGCCGGACGTTCTTCCCGACGAGGTGCGGAAAGCGCACCACCTCTGCCGCATCGGCTACGCCTATGAGAACATTCATTTTCCCGAATCCACCGAGGCGCTGGAGCTGGCGCGGCGGCGGCTGGCCTTTGAGGAGCTGTTTTTGTTCACGCTGGGCCTTCGCACGCTGAAAAGCCAGCGGGAGATTTTGCGTGTTCCTCCCTGCGAGGCCGTGGACATGGCGCCCTTTTATGCCGCGCTGCCCTTCACGCTCACAAACGCCCAGCTCCGCTGTATCGAGGAAGCGCTGGCGGACATGCGCGCAGGCGTCCCCATGAATCGGCTCTGTCAGGGCGACGTCGGCTCCGGCAAAACCATGGTAGCTGCCGCCTGCGTCTATTTCTGCGTGAAAAATCAGCGGCAGGCCGCCCTGATGGCTCCCACGGAAATTTTGGCGCAGCAGCACTTCGCGGGCCTTCAGCCTCTTTTGGAGCCGCTGGGCATTCGCTGCGCTCTGCTCACCGGCTCCGGCAAGGCAAAGGGAAAGCGGGCGGTGTTGCAGGGTCTTGCCGATGGGGAGATCGACCTTGTCATCGGCACCCATGCGCTCATCTCGTCGGACGTGGTTTACCGGCATCTGGGGTTGGTAATCACGGACGAGCAGCACCGCTTCGGCGTGGCGCAGCGGGCGGCGCTGTCTGCCAAGGGGGCGCATCCCCACACACTGGTCATGTCAGCCACACCGATTCCCCGGACGCTGGCGCTTATCTTATACGGCGATCTGGACGTCTCCATCATTGACCAGCTTCCGCCCGGACGTCAGCCCATTGAAACCTTTTCTGTTCCGGGCAGCTATCACCCCCGTGTCTATGCGTTTTTACGCAAACTGGTATCTCAGGGCCGTCAGGCCTACATCGTCTGCCCCATGGTGGAGGAGGGCGAGTCCCCCGACGAGCGCAGCGCCGTGACTGCCTATGCCAAGCGTCTGCAAACGGAGATTTTCCCCGATCTTCGCATCGCCTTTGTCCATGGCAAGATGAAATCTGCGGAAAAAGACCGGGTGATGGGGGCCTTCGCCCGGGGGGAGACGCATATTTTAGTGGCCACCACAGTGATTGAGGTCGGCGTGGACGTTCCAAATGCCGCTGTGATGGTGGTGGAAAATGCAGAGCGTTTTGGGCTCAGTCAGCTTCACCAGCTTCGAGGCCGTGTGGGACGAGGCGCTCACCAGTCTTACTGCATCCTCATCTCCGATCATGCCCGAGACGAGACGCGGGAGCGACTGCGGGTCATGACCCGCACCTGCGATGGGTTTCGGATCGCGGAGGAGGATCTGCGTCTGCGGGGGCCCGGTGACTTTTTCGGTCAGCGCCAGCACGGGCTTCCGGGATTGAAGCTGGCAGATCTGGGCTGTGACGCCCAGCTTTTAAAGGAAGCTCAAGCCGCAGCGGACGCGCTGCTGGCCGAGGACCCCCAATTACAGCGATTTCCTGCTACGGCAGAGCGCGTGAAGGAATTCTTCACGCAAAAAGCGGATACCCTAAACTGAAAAAACAAAGGAGTTTCTCATGGATCACAAGTTGACGTTCAAGGAGTATGTGTTTCTCTCCTCCATGCTGTTCGGTCTGTTCTTCGGGGCCGGCAATCTGATTTTTCCAGCGCTTATGGGCCAGCAGGCCGGCGCAGCGTCCTGGCCCGCCATCGTGGGCTTTTGTCTCACCGGCGTAGGCCTTCCCCTGCTGGGCATCGCCGCTATGGGAATTTCCCGCAGCGAGGGCATGTTCGACATGGGCAGCCGGGTGGGCCGTGGATACAGCTACTTTTTCACCTGTGCGCTGTACCTTTCTATCGGGCCGCTCTTTGCCATTCCCCGTACTGCCACAGTCTCTTTCAGCGTGGGCATCACGCCCTTCATCCCTGAGGAGCGCACCGCGTTGGCGCTGTGCCTCTTTTCCGCGCTCTTTTTTGCTGCGGTCTTGTACTTCTCCCTCCGTCCCTCCGGCATTCTCACTTGGGTGGGCAAAATTTTAAACCCGCTGTTTTTGCTGTTTTTAGGAATTCTCACTGTGACCGCTCTCATCAAGCCCATGGGCGCCATGAGCGCCTCCGAGCCCACGGGGAATTATGCCACTATGCCGTTTTTCCAGGGTTTTCTGGACGGCTATAACACGCTGGATGCGCTGGCCTCTCTGGCATTCGGCATCATCCTCATCAACGTCATCCGGGATTTGGGTGTCAAGGACCCGAAGGCCATTTCTG
>CAZKMN010000068.1:0-8568 GCA_964553905.1 uncultured Oscillibacter sp. | reverse complement strand
CCGTGGTCCTGTTTGGAGCGATGTTTCTGGCGGTTGCGTTTTCGTATGCGCCGTCGCTGTCCATGCGGTTTTTGCTGTATCATATCTCCGCCGCGCTGTGCGTGTTGGTTCTGGTCAGTGCGGTGCGCTCTGAGGAGGATCTGAAGCGACTGGCGTTCAGCGGCGCCGTTTGTGTACTGGTATCGGGACTTTATGGCATTTATCAGCGGATTCAAGGCGTGGAAGTGAACAAGTCCTATGTGGATCTCACCGTCAACGCCGGGATGCCCGGACGGGTGGAGTCCTTTTTCGACAACCCAAACACCTTTGCAGAGGTGCTGATTTTACTGCTGCCACTGGTACTGGGATTGATTCTCTGTGCGCGTCATCCGCTTTCCAAGCTGGTTGCCTGCGGCGTTTTTGCCGTGGGACTGGCGGCGCTTGGCATGACATATTCCCGCGCAAGCTGGGTGGGCATGGCCTGCGCCATGGCGGTACTGGTGTTTTTGTGGAAGCCGAAACTGATTCCTGGCTTTGCACTGCTTTGCGTGTTGTGTATTCCGTTTTTGCCCGATTCTATTTGGAATCGAATTTTGACGATTGCCAATACATCTGACAGCTCCACCGCAAGTCGCATACCGCTCTATCAGGCAGCTCTTTCCGTCATCAAGACGTCCCCAGTCTCGGGCGCGGGACTTGGAACTGCCGCGACACAGGCTTTTATTAAGGATTTGAATCTCTATCACGGCGAGGCGCCCTTTGTTCATGCACACAATTTCTTTCTGGAAGTGTGGATCGAAGCGGGCTTACTGGGAATTGTGGGATTTGTGAGCGCCATGCTGTGGAATATCAAGCGAGCAGCACATACGGTTCGGCATTGCAGCGATTCTGCGGCGCGGACGCTGACCTGCGCGGCGTGTGCGGCTATGTGCGGCGCGCTGGTGTGCGGCTTGGCGGATTATCTGTGGAATTACCCACGGGTCATGTGCATCTTTTGGTTTGTTTTTGCCGTGGCTGCGGCTGGCGTGAAGCTGTGCAGCAGGGAAGTGCGCTGAAAAAATCCTTCGGCAAAAGCCGGAGGACAACTTGAGCGGTGATTGTTGGAGGTCGTTTTTCGCTTTTGTCTTGACTTTGCGTTGAAATTCGGTAAAATAGAATGGTTCGCAGATGGATTTTTGCGTGGTTGAAAATGAACTGTGGACATTGGCTGATTTGGGAGAACCCACGGAGTGCCCACAAAACCGCAGCCAGTCCGCAGGGACAAAAATCTTGGCAGACAGGCTGCCGTATGCTATCATTAGAAAAGTTAAATATCCGGGTGTAGCGCAGTTGGTAGCGCGGGTGGTTTGGGACCATCAGGCCGCAGGTTCGAACCCTGTCACTCGGACCAAAAATCCGCTGAAATTGGTTGATTTCAGCGGATTTTGTGCATTTTTTGTTCGCGTTTTGTGAATTAATGAGATTGAAGATTTGTACCAAATCAGATCAGTTTTATAGCTCAAAAAAACGGGCAGCGGATAAAAAATCCGCCGTCCGAATGCTCAAATCCCTAATTCATCCCTAACGGGAAAAAACGGAGGTTTTGCAGTTTATTCCTTTGTTTTGCTGTTGTTAGTTCGCCCGAGGATATAGTCGGTAGACACATGATAAAAATCCGCAAGCTTCAACAAATGAATAACGGGAATAGTCTGAAAACCACGCTCGTATCGTGAGTACACCGTCTGACTGATACCCAGTATTTCCGCAATATCCTCCTGCCGAAGGTCTTTGTCCTCCCGCAGGTCTCGTAGTCTTTGAAAAAACATAGCACACCCACCCTGCTGTTAGTACTTATTAATACTATTGACGATACAGCACAAATCTATTAAAATGGATTTGTCAGGACTTATAAGTACTACGGAGGGCGGGCGTATGGAGCTGTTTCAACAGATACTATGTCAGGTATTTTCGCAGGAGAAAATCCAGATTGTATTTCCGGAGCTTGCAACGGATCATGTGCAGCAGCTTGTGGAAGCGGAATGCTACAAGGCATTAAGACGAATTCGGGAAATTTTGGACGACGATAGCCTCGAAGACAGGGAGTGTTTTGAAAAGATTGAGGAGATTGTCCGCGTGTTTGAATCCATTGGATCGGATGGTGGAAGTCGGCACGACTTTGGATGATGCCCGGTCATAGCCGATTAGGAAGCTGTCTATGCTTGACGAATTGTGCAAAAAAATACCCATGGAGGTTTTTCGGCCTCCATGGGTATTTAAGTTTTACTATCCCACTCTCTCGAACGGAATGATCTTGCAGCCACTTTCGGCGGAGGTCGGTTCCGGGTCGGGCGGCTCCGGTGCTGGGGTGGTGCCTGTGACCTCGTCCATGAAACCACCCACCTTGTCGGCAGCGCTTTGCTGCATCTGGTGGGTTACATGGGTGTAGGTGTCCAGCGTGAAGCCCGCCGAGTAATGCCCCAGCATACTGGAGAGCGTCTTGACGTCCACGCCGCTCTGCATTGCCATGGTGGCGAACGTATGCCCTTATAGTATAATAGCGACAAATCGGAAAATCCTTGTAATTCAAGGGTTTCTGGCTTGCCGCTATTCTTTTTCCACCCTAAAAACACAGCAAAAATAGGCTCTGAGCGCAGGGCTGAAAAAGGAGGATGATTTACTAAAGACAAAAATCATCAAGGAAAGCGGAGCGATTATGCTCCGTTTTTTTTGTATCCAAAATCAGAAACGGAAGGAGTTTTCTCCTATACAGACAATCAATAAAAGATGCGCACAGCTATGGTTGGTTCGTATGAATGCGTTTTGCCCATTTTGAAAAACAAGTATTTACTAACTCGAATTATTTTCGCTGGGAAACTGCACCTGACGACCTCTTGTGAAACGGAGAAAACTGCGGTAGAATAAAACGGAATGTGAGGTGAACGAAATGGGAAAAATGCCACTACTCATTGCAATCTGCGACGATCTATCTGAGGATCGTCAGGCACTTCGCACGCAGCTTTGCGCCTATTTGGGTCAAAACGGAATTTCAGCAGAGATTACCGAGTTCAGCTCCGGCGAGGCTTTTCTCTCGTGCGAAATAGAACGCTTTGCTCTGGTATTTTTGGATATTTTTATGAACGGCATCAACGGTATGGAGACGGCAAAACAGCTCATTGCCCGACACAGCGGGACGCAAATCGTCTTCTGTTCCACCTCCCGGGAGTTTGCCGCCGAGTCCTACGAGGTGGACGCACTGCACTATTTGGTCAAGCCGGTGGAGACGGAGCGGCTGCGGCGGGTGTTGGATCGTTTTTTTGACGGCTGGAACGCCCTGCGCACCCTCTCGCTGAAGGTGGGCCGCACCGAGGAGGAGGTGTTGATTTCCGACATCCGCTATCTGGAGGCCAGCGGCAAGCACTGCATCGTCTACACCCGCAGCGGCCCATTGGAGGTCAGTGCCACCCTTTCCGAGCTGTATGCCCTGTTGCCCACGGAGGAATTCGTCCGCCCCATCCGTTATGCGGCGGTGGCGCTGCGGGAAGTCACAAAAATCCCATCCACGGAGCTGGAGCTTACTGACGGCGCCAAAATTGCCATCAGCCGGGGTGAGCGGGAGCATATGAAGCAGTGCTTTTTTGACTACAAATGGCGCAAGCTGCGCAGGGGGACAGGCGTATGACGGAAACCATTTTGCTCAGTGCGCTGTGCACCCTTGCCCATGTGCCCAGTCTGATTTTGCGGTATCTGCCCTTTCGTGAGAAAATTACCCCCAAGCAAAGAACGCTGCTTTTGACCGTGTACCTGCTGACGCTGGCGCTGAATTTTGCGCTGTGTGTCGTGCTGGATCTGCGGGGCGGGATGTCGGTGTCCTTTTATAAGCTGAATCTGCTGCTGTACTGCATGGTACTGTCCGGGGTGAATCTGCTGGTGGTGCGAGGGTATCCGAGGGAGCAGCTGTTCACCTTCGGTCTGGTGGCCATCATCGTCTTGATGCTGCTCACCGTATGCAGCTTCACAGTGGATACCTTTACCTATTCCACCCTGCGCCGGGGGTTGATTGAAGAGAATATCATCTATTTGTTGCTGTTTACGGCGCTGTATGTACCCATCCGCAATTTGATGCGCCGCACGGTGACACCCTTTTTATCCATGGACGGCCGGGAATACTGGAAAACCATCTGGTTTATCCCCATCTCCATGTTTTTTGCCTCCCTCCTCTCTACGCCCATGGGGGTTTACACCTCCACCGTATATCTGCTTGCAAGCAAGCTTCTCATCGGCGTGGCTACGCTGTTCCTCTGCCGCAGCGTGGCCGCCGACTACCACCGCTTTCAGGAGCGGGAGGGCATGAGTCGGCAGATTGCCCTGCAAAAGCAGTATTACGACTCTTTGACCGAGAAGGTAAACAGTGAGCGCAAGCAGCGCCACGATTTCAAGCACCACATGGCGGTCATCCGCCACTTTCTGGATGCGGGGGATATGGCGGCGCTGCAGGAGTATTGCACGGAATTGGAGCTTGCCCAGCCCGCCGCCGACATCCCCTACACCGGCAATGCGGCGGCGGACGGCGTGCTGTTTTACTACCAGACACTGGCACGCCGACAGGGCATTTCCTTTGAGATCTGCGGGACGCTGGCGGATGTTTCGCTCCCGGATGTGGAGCTGTGTTCTCTGTTGGGCAACGCACTGGACAACGCCGTCACCGCCAGTGCAGCCTGCGAGGGGGAGCGGTTTATCCGCCTGAACGCCCATCCGGAGGATGGTCTGCTGGTGCTGACGGTGGACAATAGCTTTGACGGCGTTTTGCTGACAAGTGGGGAGACCATCCTCTCCCGCAAACGAAAAAATGAGCCGGGCGTGGGCATATCATCCATGCGGGAGGTGTGCGAGACCCACGGCGGCTCCTGCCGGTTCGAGGCCTCCGGCAACGTGTTTCAGGCCAGCTTTCTTTTGCAGTGCGAATAAGGATTTTTAACAGCGCCGGCCGCCCTGACCGGCGCTGTTTTTTTGTCAAAATGGGGCCGCAATGTGCATTTCACTCCCTATGCTCGTTTTTCACTCCCTGAAACCGGGATTTCTGAAAAGTTGTGCTATACTCCTTGGGAAGAAACGGAGGGCGTAAAAATGAGCCTTTTATTGTATGGCAGCCCGGCGGACTGTGCACTTGCGCAGAAATTATTGCCGGGGGAAACGATGATGGAATTTTCGTCCACGGAGGAGCTGGCACCCGCTTTGAGCAAAGGCGCCTTTGCGGCAATTTTCATCCTCATGGACGGGGCGGACGGCATGGAGGGCGCCATCGCCGCCCGGCGGCAGCAGCCGAAGCTGCCGCTGGCGTGGTTTTCCGACGACCGGAATTTTGCGCCCCAGGCCTACCGCCTGCAAGCGGACTATTTTGCCCCCAAACCCCTGACGGCGGAAAAGCTGCGTCTTGCCCTGCTGCGGTGCGGCCTTTCCGACAGCGATTCCGAATCAATTTTAATGAAATGGGAGAAAGAAGCATGAAGAACAGAATACTCAGCACCCTGTTGACCCTGTGCCTGCTGCTGACGCTGCTGCCAGCATCCGCACTGGCGGTGGACGACCCCGTAACGCTGGACATCAGCGAAGGGTCTATTGTCATCGATGCCGATGGCTATACCATCGGCAGTCAGCCCAAGGAAACCTATGCCGGCGACTATGTCATCACCGGCACCTCCAACAACGAGAACTCCCTGACCATCCTCAGTCAGGCAGCGTGGAGCACCATTACGCTGAAAGCGCTGAGCATCACCAGCTCCGACTATGCTCCGCTCTCTATCGCCAATGCGACTTTCGTGTCACTGGAAATCGCAGATGCGGTCAGCCTGATTTTTCGCTCCACCGATAATGGGATGAGCCCCAACGCCATTTCCAACGGCGCAACGAATCTGGCACTGGAAGTGAGCGGTTCGCTGTATTTGGAGAGCAACAAGGCAGCCGCACTTTCGGCAGCCGGAACGGTGACGCTCACCGGCAGTGGCAGCTTCACCGCCGCCGCAGCCGGCAACCATGCGGTGATTACGGGCAACACCTTTGACGCATCGGGCTTTAAAGGCTCCATTACCTTTTACAGCAGCGCAACCGATGTGTCGGTCTTGACCGCCGCTACCGCCAAGCTGGCGGGAAAATCGGTGACCTTTGCGAAAAATGCCGACGGTGACCAGCTGGAGGCCAGGGCGTCTTCATGCAACACGCTGGAAATTACCACGGACGAAACCCTGTCCGTTGCATCAACCTTCAGCGGCTCCATAATTTCAAACGGGCAGGTCACGCTGGAATCGGAGAAAAGCATCAGCCTCTGCGCCTCCGGCAGTAGCGGGGCGATTTTTGCGGGGCGAAGCATCTCCCTGAACGCCGCTGATGACATCACCCTTTCCGCACCCAACAACACAAGTACAAATGTCATTTCCGCAGGGAGCTGCGAATTGGACGCCCCCACGGTGACCATTCTGGGCGACAACGGGGGGAGCGAGAGCTTTGCGTTGCTTTCGGCAGGAACAGCCACCTCCGATGCCTACACCATCTATCTGGTGGGCACTCGCAATGCGCCAAGCACAGCAATTGTCGGGACGAATGGGAGAACGCCGAATATCATCGTGGCACGCAACGGTGGGAATATCAGCAGCAAAGGTCTGGTCTATGACAGCACGCTGCCCAGCAAAGCAGTCTACTATCAGGCCGGGGAGGGAACCGTCCTCTATACCCCGGCGGACGACCTCTACCCCGCCACGCTGACGCTGAACAACGCCACCATCCTCTGCACCAGAGAAAACGATGTCTTATATGACGGTGCGGGCATCTATTCCAATAGCCAAGCTGCGATGAATCTGGAACTGATCGGTGATAACCACGTCACCGGCGCGCCGACGGCAGGGATGCCTTCTTCCGGTATGCTCTTTATGGGTGCTGCCACCATTGGAGGAGACGACAACAGCAGCCTGACCGCCATCGCCGGCGCAGCGGGGAGTAACCGCTCCGGCATCCACACGGGCGGCAAGCTCACTGTCACCGGCGGTACGGTCATCGGCGAGGGCAGCTGTGGTATCTGGGCAAAGGATCTGTCTGTGTCGGGCAGCGCCTCGCTCACCGGCATCGGCAATCCCGTTGGGACCGATGAAGCACAATATGGAATTTCCTGCTCAGCGCTTCAAGTTACCTCCGACGCAACGGTTTTGGGCAAGACGGAACCGTCTGAGAATCAGAGCATTCCCCGCTTTAGCGTCGGCATTTTGGCCCAGAACGGCATCCAGACGGAGGGCGCGCTGACCGGCACCAGTGCCGCCGCAAGTACCAGAAGCGCCGGAATCGAATCCGATAATAACTGTATCCTCTCTGCAGGAACTATGGTTGCCACAGGGGTTGGCGGCGGTGTATATATGACCGCCGGCGGCAAACTCATCATGGACGGCGGCACGCTAATTGCCACCGGAACCGGAGATGGCTCCTACGGCGTGGAGCTGAGCGTTGGGGAAATTTCCAGCGAATTCTCCCTCAACGACGGAACCGCCACCCTGTCGGGCGGCAAGAGCGCCATGAACCGGGCCCCGAACCTGAGCGAAAACCCCTTCGCCTATGTGCAGGGCGGCACAGACGCAGAAAATTTGAGCGAGGTCTCCTCTCTGAACAATGCCAATGTGGGCAATTATCCCTATCTCAGCATCACCAAAGCATACAAGAGCCCCATCTACCGGCGGGACGCAATGGATCGGTTGGCCGGTGTCTCGGTTTATTATCAGGGTGATCCGGGGTTAAATTTGGCCGTCAAGGGCAGCTTCATCAGCTCGGGAAATCGTGAGATGAGTGAGCTCGGCGAACAGGGAATTTATTCTGCCGATATTTACTTCCGGTCACTGATGGTCGATCCTTTTCTCCCCCCCATTCCTGCGGATACGAGCAAGCCCGGCATTTATACCTACGACATTGCCAAGCTGAACGAAGCGGATGAACAAATCGACTTGCTGGGCGACCCGCTGAACCCCTACAAGGTCAATGCAAATCAAGCCGTCTTTGTCCTGAACCCCGTAGTTGTCAACAATGACGTAACGATTTATGTGGCCAATGAAAATTATGAGGTCTATTATGCCCCCGTCGGAACGAAAAGCATTCAGGCACCGACAGTCGATCAAGACCTGCTTGACTATCGTGTAAATCTGGGTATTAGCTCTGAAATCTACTGCACCAAGGCCGATGTCACCCCGGATGATACTGTCACCGGTCTGTACAGTGCCAAGCTGACCAATGTCCCGGGGCAGTACATCTACTTCCTTGCCGATAAAACCACCGGCGAAATCGTCCTTGACCCTTACAGCCTCATCATGACAAATACAATAGCAGGGGACGGCTGGTCCATTGAGGGCTTTGACATGGGTGCGGAGCTGAAAGTCACAAAGGGCAAAAGTCTGACCCTGCCCGAAACGGCGACTCTCTATTCCAGAACCAACTGGGACGGTGAAGAAGTCTCCGTCAGCTATGAGCTAAACGGAACCTTCAACGATGTAAGCCTGACAGAGGGCGTGCTGACCGTTGGCAGTGGTTGCACCGACAGCGTGATCTATCTCAAAGCCATCAACGGCAATGTGAGCAGTATCA
>CAZKMN010000067.1:0-8647 GCA_964553905.1 uncultured Oscillibacter sp. | reverse complement strand
AGAAACACCAGCCGCGCCATGAGCTACGAATACTACATCGACGCGCCCATGCCCATGGTCACCATCTTCAAAACGATGGATGTGACGCATCTTGTACAGCTTACGAAAAAGGGCTATTCCTTTAACATGCTCATGTGCTGGTGCATTGCCTGCGCAGCGCAGAGCGTTCCGGAGTTTTATCTGCTGCCCGTGGGAAAGAAGCTGATGCAGTACGACAGTCTTGGCGTCAATGTGATCGTCAAAAACAAGCGCGGCGAACTGAGCACCTGTGACATCCCGTTTTGCGGCGAGCTGGACGAATTTGCCCGTGCCTATTCGGAGCTGACGGAGCGCTGCCGGGAAAACTGCGAGAATTACGAGCTGCCCGATCACATGATCGTCGGTACCTCTGCGCTGGTCAATTCCGACCTGGACGGCGTGGCGAATTTTTACAGCGGCATCTTCAACAACCCCTTCCTTATCTGGGGCAAATACCGTCGTCGGTGGCTTAAAACCGAGCTGAAGCTGTCCTTCCAATTCCATCATGTGCAGATGGACGGTGAGCAGGCCTGCCGCTTTCTCGAGAATTTACAGGAGTGTATGAACCGATGAGGATTTTGGTGGACGCGGACGGCTGCCCGGTGGTGGACAGCACCATTGCGCTGGCAACGGCGCACAAAATAGAATGCCTGCTGCTGTGCGACACCTGCCATGTCTTTGAACGCAGCGGCGCAAAAACCCTGACCTTTTCCAAGGGCGCGGACAGCGTGGATTTCGCTTTGGTCAATCTGGTTCAGCCCCGCGATCTCGTGGTCACGCAGGACTACGGCCTCGCCGCCATGTGCCTCGCGCGAAACGCCGTGGTGCTCAATCAGGACGGCATGGAGTACACGTCGGACAACATTGATGCGCTCCTTTTGCAGCGCCACACTGCCAAGAAAATCCGCAACGCCGGCGGACGGCTCAAGGGCCTCTCCAAGCGCAGACGTGAGCAGGACGACGCGTTTCGGGCAAAGCTGGAAGATCTGCTCAATCAATGTTTTGGCCAGGCTGCTGATGCAGGCAATAGAAGTTGAGCCATTCAGGTTTTACGAACGGCTCAACTTATTGGAGATGACGTGCCCGCAGCTGATTACCATATTGGGCAAGGCATCTGGAAAATCTGCATGGCTGTAATCAAAGAAATACGCCGGCGAGAACGGCCGGATGCAGACGAGGCCGGGTGATAATTCTCCGGTCTCTTGCTATGTGGTGTTTACTTTTCATCTTTCGCGTCATCGACTGGCATGGTTATGACCTTAAGCTCCGGTTCAGGAGCGTTCACGTATAGTTCCTCGCATTCCCGCTGAGCAGCGATGAGCAGGTTGACCGCCTCCTCCGAAGCATAGAACAACCTCAGGTACATCTTTTTATAATCCGGCATATTCATTCACCCCATAGGGTATAGTTTAGAACAATACATTCAAAATTGCAATAGAACATTTTGTTCTTAGTTATACTGAGCGTGGTGATAAATATGGAAAAGTATCAGCGCATCCGCGACTTGCGCGAGGATGCCGATCTGACACAGCAGCAGGTGGGCAAGGCCATCAATGTACCGCAGCGCACCTACGCTTATTACGAGAGCGGCCAGCGCATGGTACCGCCTCACGTCCTCTGTGCCCTGGCGGACTATTACAAGGTCAGCGTGGATTTTATTCTCGGCAGGACGGATAAGAAATAATAAATTGAACATGAAGCGTGTCGGGCTTTTGGGTCCGGCGCGCTTTTTGTTTCCAGAATGGTACAATTTGCCACTTCTTCTGTTGCAATCATTCGCCAAAAAGTATACAATAAATTGTAAAATCATTGGCAAAACCGTCGAAAGACGGCGTCGCAATGTTAAAGGGCCTGTACCGTTTGGATGGCAGCCAGCTGTGGAACGGCAAAGCCCTGCACATGGCAGGGCTCTTTTTATATGCTTATGAGGTAAATTATGGATTACATTTCAATCGCCGAAGCCGCCGCAAAATGGGGCATCACCCGCCGCCGCGTGCAGGTTCTCTGCAACGAGAGCCGTATCCCCGGCCTTACCAAGTTCGGCAAAGCCTGGGCTATTCCCAGGGGCGCCGAGAAGCCAGGGGACGCGAGAAAAACAAAGCCTATTGTGAAGGATGCCTTTTTTGAGGACATTCCTCATTCAGACTCCAATAAAAGTGATAGTGAGGAGAAACTCCATGAAGATTGATTTGCAAAAAGGCGTTAAAAACGTGGGAAGCGCATTGGAAAAAGCGGCGGAAGTAGGAAAAAAAGCTGCCGGTGATACGCTTACGAGCGCGCAATCTCTCGTTTCTAAGGCACAGGAAGAAAACCGAAAAGCACTTATTAGAAAATACAATCCAATTTTCCCAGAGGATTATAAAAAAGAGGACTTCGGCATTCCAAATCTGGTCATGATGGTTGATGATGTTGTGCGCAAAGGCATTGATGTATGCGAAGGTGCCATTGGTTGGCGCAGCAATACCAAAGGAGTGGAAGTATTTAGTCTGTACGATGAGGCAATTGCGTTCAGCGGGCTTCACTTTATTCCCGCTGCCGTTTGCGATTCGGTATACTATGTAGACCCGTTTGACAGAACACGTTTTATCCGTTTGGATTGCTATTTTGATAAGATGCAGGAATCCAGACTGGCGGAGCTGCAGCACATTGCGTACTGCTTGGGAGCAAAGAGTTATAGCGTAGAAATGGCAGATACCTCAAGTGAGAAAAGAGAGGCGCGCCAACGAGCGTCGGCGCGTGCAAAGGACGGATTAGGCGTTATAAAAGCAAGTGCAAACAGTAGCGAGGAGCGAAGTGTAGCATCCGAAAAAGAATCCAAGCGAAAATCCGTGGCACACGCTGAGTTTGTTGGCGAGCGGCAACCTATACCGCCCACCCTGGCTTGGTTTGCCCATGATGACAATATCCGAAACTTGATTGACATGCGTTGCACAGGTAAGGGAAACGGAGCGATCAAGGCGTTTACCATTGAGTTTAAAGGTTCCGATTTCGCCACCATCGGAGCAAACACCGCAGCAAAGATTGATGGGGCAATGAGTAAGATTTCTGCCGGGAGCGATTTTGCGCTCCAGAGCAAGGTTACAGAGGAACGCCATCATAGGTTGATTTATCAAATTGAGTTTTGAGGTGCCACTCATGTTACGTCCCGGCCTATACGAACAAGTCATCAACACAAAACTGAAAAGCGAGCTCGCGGAGATCCCGCAGGCCCGCAAGGATACTGCGCCCATCGACAAGGCGGAGGCCTCCCATGTGCTCTCGCAGTATCTGGCGGACGTTGTTCAAAAGGGCCTGGACAACGTACTCGATAACGGCGGCGATATCGCCGCACAAGTGGCACTCACCAATCAAATCGTCACCTTAATACAGACTTCCACACAAGAAGCTGACTTTGCCGCTCTGTCCGTCGCGGAGCAGGCAGAGCAGCTTCTTGCGCTTTTACGGGAAGCAGACCCCCGGCTGGCAGCCGGCAAAACCGCCGCCGACCTTACCCGTCCAGAGACCTCCATGGCCCAGAGCAGCCTGTTCACCGGCGCTGTTCACGAGCCACAGATGTACACGGAGCTAAAAAAAGAGATTGCTTCCGCCGACCGCATCGACATGCTGGTGAGCTTCATCAAGTGGAGCGGCTTGCGCCTCATCATGGACGAGCTGCGGGAGTTTACCAAAAATGGCGGCAAGCTGCGCATCATCACCACCTCCTACATGGGCGCAACGGACGTGAAAGCTATTGAAGAGTTACGTCAGCTGCCCAACACGCAGATCAAAGTCAGCTACAATACGAAGCAAACGCGGCTCCACGCAAAGGCGTATGTGTTTTCCCGGGACACCGGCTTCACCACCGCCTATGTAGGCTCCTCCAACCTCTCCAATGCGGCGTTGACCAGCGGTTTGGAGTGGAACACCAAGGTCACCAAGCGGGACCTGCCCGAGACCATCGATAAAATTGTCGCCACCTTTGAGTATTACTGGAACGACCGGGAATTCGAGTATTATGCTGAGGATCAGCGGGAGCGGCTTGCCCGCGCGCTGAAGGCGGAGAAATACTACGACGCCAACAATCCCGAGCTCTACACCATGGACATCGCGCCTTATTCCTACCAGCAGGAGATTTTGGATAGGCTGGAGGCCGAGCGCACCGTCCGCGGCTACACCCGCAATCTGGTGATCGCTGCCACCGGCACGGGCAAAACCGTCATCTCCGCGCTGGACTTCAAGCGCTTCCGCAAGCAAAATCCAGGTAAGCCCTGCCGCCTGCTGTTTGTGGCGCATCGTGAGGAAATCCTCAAGCAGAGCCTGTATACCTTCCGCGCCGTGCTGAAGGACGCTAATTTTGGCGAACTATTCGTGGGCAGCTACAAGCCGGAGAGCGTGGACAATCTGTTCTTGTCCATCCAAACCTTCAACTCTCAGGGCTTCACCGATAAGACGACTCCGGACTTTTATGACTACATTGTGGTGGACGAATTTCACCACGCCGCCGCTCCCAGCTACAAAAAGCTGCTCGAATACTATCAGCCGAAAATCCTGTTGGGGCTCACCGCCACGCCGGAACGTATGGACGGTAAAAGCATCCTGCCCTACTTCAATAACCGCATCGCGGCAGAGATCCGTCTGCCCGAGGCCATCGACCGGAAGCTCCTGTGCCCGTTTCAGTATTTTGGCGTGACGGACAATATCGATCTGGATACCCTGCGCTGGAGCGCCGGCGGCTACGACAAGACGGAGCTCTCCAATCTCTATACCCTCAGCGGAGTCGCCGCGAACCGCCGCGCAGATTTAGTGGTTTCTTCTCTGCTCAAATATGTCACCGACATTGACGATGTGAAGGGTCTGGGCTTCTGCGTATCCATTGAACACGCACAGTTCATGTGCAGCTATTTCAACGACCACGGCATCCCGGCTATGTATCTGATCGGTTCCTCGCCAGATGAAGAACGGCAGACCGCCAAGCAGCGACTGGTGACCGGCGACGTGCGCTTCATCTTTGTGGTGGACATCTACAACGAGGGCGTGGACATTCCGGAGGTCAACACGGTGCTGTTTCTCCGCCCTACGGAATCCCTGACGATTTTCTTGCAGCAGTTGGGGCGCGGCCTGCGTCTCGCCGAGGATAAAGAGTGCCTGACCGTGCTGGATTTTATCGGTCAGGCAAACAGGAAATATAACTTTGAGGACAAGTTCGCGGCGCTGCTTTCCAACACCAATCGCAGCGTGACCCGTGAGCTGAAGGATGGTTTTGTCTCCGTCCCCAAAGGCTGCTATATTCAGCTGGAGAAAAAGGCCGCCAAGTACATCTTGGACAACATTCGCGCCTCCTATGGCAACAGTGCCGGACTGGTGTCGCGGATTGCCAGCTTTTCGGACGACAGCGGCCTTAACCTGACGCTGGGCAACTTCCTCGATTACTATCACCTTGACCCCCGCGCCATCTACAAGTTCTCCTCCTTTTCCCGTCTCTGCGCCCGTGCGGATGAGGCGGAGGATTTTGCGGAGCCGCTGGAGGACACGATCACAAAGGCGCTGACGAAGTTTTCTGTGCTGGACTCCCGGCAATTCATCTCTTTCTTGCTGGACCTTCTACCCCGGCTGGACGATGTGGATTTCACCGCGCTGCCGGATCTGGACAAGCGGATGCTGCAAATGTTCTACGTCACCGTCTGGGGCAAGGCGGTGGAGGACTGGAACGCTGATGAGGTTCTGGACAACCTGTATGGGCTGGCAGATAGCCCGGTGATGCGCGCGGAGCTCTTGGAGCTGCTGCGCTACCAATATAACCGCATTGACTTTATTGACGAGCCGGTGGATTTGGACTTTGACTGTCCGCTGGATCTGCACTGCACCTACACCCGCGATCAGCTTCTGGTTGCCATGGATTTTTTAAAGCCCGCCACCGTGCGCGAGGGCGTGAAGTGGCTGCCGGATAAGGGCTTGGACGTGTTCTTCGTGACTCTCAACAAGGCGGACAAGGACTACTCGCCAACTACCATGTACAACGATTATTCCGTGAGCGAGAGTCTGTTCCACTGGCAAAGCCAGAGCACCACGGCGGAGGATTCCCATACTGGCCAGCGGTATATTCACCACCGGGAGCGTGGCTCCAAGGTGCTGCTGTTCGTTCGAGAATTTAAGACCGACCGCATCACGAGCGGTGCCGGAGCCTACACCTTCCTCGGCACGGCAAACTATGTGAAGCATGAGGGCAGTCGGCCCATGAATATCACATGGAGACTGGACAGGCCGATTCCGGCAAAGTTCCTCAAGAAAACAAATAAGTTGGTGGTGGGGTAAGATGACCGAAGTAGTTGCCGCCCTAATATGGGACAAGAATAAATTTATGATCTGCCAGCGGCCGACAAACAAGGCGCGCGGAATGCTGTGGGAGTTCGTCGGTGGCAAGGTGGAGCCTGGAGAGACAAAGGAACAGGCGCTTATCCGCGAGTGTCAGGAGGAGTTGGCCATTACCCTCTCCGTTGGCGAGGTGTTTATGGACGTAGTCCACGAGTATCCCGACCTGACCGTGCACCTGACGCTGTTCAATGCATTCATTGCAAATGGTACGCCGCAAAAGCTTGAGCACAACGATATCCGCTGGATCACCGTGGACGAAATCCCGGAGTACATCTTCTGCCCCGCAGACGAAATAATATTGAGTAAGCTTTCTTCAGCAGAAATGGAAAAGTGAGGTAAACGAAAATGAGCGAGCGATATATCGCATTCGACGTAGAGACTCCGAACTATGCCAATGACCGTATCAGCGCGATTGGCATTTCCGTGATTGAAAATGGATGCGTAACCAGTGATTTCTATACGCTTGTCAATCCAGAAGCTCACTTTGACCCATTTAATATTCAGCTTACCGGGATCACACCGGAGATGGTGGCGGATAAGCCCACATTTCCGGAACTGTGGGAGAAAATCCAGCCGATCATGGACAGCGGCCTGCTAATCGCACATAACGCGCCATTTGACATGGGCGTATTGGCGCAGTGTCTAAACGATTATCGTATTGAATGGCAGCCCTTTACCTATTATGCCTGCACCTGTGTCATGGGCCGGGCTTGCTATCCGAATCTCAATAATCACAAGTTAAACACGCTTTGCGAGTATTTGCAGTTGGATCTGGATCATCACAATGCCGGCAGCGACAGCCGTGCCTGTGCAGAGCTGCTGCTGGACTACATACGCCACGGTTTAACGCCAGAACGTTTTCTACGAAGATATGATTTGGCACAGCGCCGCACCCTGCGCACACCTCCCAAAGCAGCGCCAAGCGAAACCACAAGGCAACTTCTCGAACTGAAAGAGCTTCTTGGCGCGGTCACTGCAGATAACGAACTAAAGGAAGAAGAAGTTCTGTTCCTTCAGAACTGGATGGTGCGGAATATTACACTGCGCGGCAACTTTCCGTTTGACAAGATATTTGAAACCGTAGACAAAGCGCTGGAAGACGGCATCCTCGAAAAATTCGAATTGGACTCAATGCTCCAATTATTCGAGCGAATTACGGACCCAGTTGCAAGTGCCTGTAGCTGCGACTGCTTTGATATCAGCGGTAAGACGTTTTGCCTAACAGGTGAATTTGAGTTTGGGAGCCGGTCCGACGTGGAATCCGCACTTTGCCAAAAAGGCGGTACTCCTGTTGGCAGTGTGACAAGAAAAACGGATTGCCTGGTTGTCGGGAGTAAAGGCAGCGAAGCTTGGAGCAATGGAAATTATGGAACCAAAGTGAAAAAGGCTATGGAGCTCCAAGAAAAAGGAATTTCCATACGGATTGTAAAAGAACCGGATATTTGTAGCCTGCTGTCTGATTAAAAGGATTGTGTTATGAAAGTCAAGATGTATAACAAACTCGTCCGCGACCGCATTCCGGAAATCATCGAGTCCTCTGGCAAGGCTTGTATGACTGAGATTCTTACGGATGAAGCTTATCTCAAAATGCTGGATAATAAGCTGGATGAGGAATTGGCGGAATACCACAAGGATCAAAATGTCGAGGAACTTGCCGACCTTTTAGAAGTCATTCTCGCCTGCGCGATTGCCCGTGGCTATTCCACGGATGAACTGGAGAATGTGCGCGCAGACAAAGCCGCCAAACGCGGCGGTTTTGAGCAGAAAATATTGCTCAAGGAAGTTATCGAGAATTGAGGTGATCCCATGCCCACATACCACGCCGCGTCCGGAAGCGCGGCTGAGGACTTGTTCATAGACCTGTTTGCGGATACCTTTGGTGCGGAAAAGGCGGAGTATCTCTATTCGCAGTACCCGTTTTTCGATATCTACCAAGACAGCCGCTTTGCCGACTTCGTGCTGGAAACGGGTATGCGCCGGGTAGCATTTGAAGTGGACGATGAAGCCTCACACAATCCGAGGCTCATTTCCACAGACAAGTTCTACGACCATCTGCTCAAGCAAAACAGTATGGTCTATTTGGGCTGGGACGTATACCGCTTCGCCGTTCGGCAAATGCAGCAGCAGCCGGACTCCATCAAAGACGAACTGCAACTCCTACTTGGCAAATATCCACAGTTCAAGGAGATTGAGGACTACCTCCCCACCCAGCGGGCACGCTCCATCGAAGCTGGTAATCTGGAATTAAAAGCACATCAGAAGGCCGCGCTGCGCTCTC
>CAZKMN010000066.1:0-8722 GCA_964553905.1 uncultured Oscillibacter sp. | reverse complement strand
GCACCCTTGGGATAGGTGCGTTTTTGGGCCTGCAAGCAGTCCAGAAGCGACAAAAGCTGGGTTTCCTCCACTCCGGCGAACAGGGGGTTTTGCCGATAGAGTTCTATGTATCGTTCCATTCAAAGAGTACCTCTGCTGTCGAATTTTGTAAGAGCCTGTTTGTATGGTAGTACGATTTGCGACATCCGTCAAGAGGGAGGGCGCAAGCCTGACCGGAGAGAGCTCCGGTCAGGCGGACGGTCAAAGCTTCGGCAGATCGGAAAGGGAGGCAAACGAATAGCCCATCTCCTCCCATTTGGTCAAAAGATCGTCTAAAATCTCCGCATTGGTCCGGGAGGTGGAGTGCAGAAGCACAATGGCGCCGTCGTGAATGCGGGGGAGCAGCTTGGCATAGGCCTGTTCCGGCGTGGGCTGGTTGTCGGTGTACCAATCCACATAGGCAAGGCTCCAGAGAATGGTCGTGTAGCCCAGCGATTGTGCCTGCTTTAGATTTTCCGCGCTGTATTTTCCCTGCGGCGGGCGGTAAAATTTTGGGAGCGGCTGACCGGTGGTCTGTTCGTAAAGCGCGGAGAGGGCGTTCAGCTCCTTTTCAAAAGCTGCCTGATTGGAAATGGTGGACATGTCGGGGTGATGATAGGTGTGGTTTCCCACGATATGCCCCTCGGCTGCCATCCGGCAGATGAGATCGGGCGCCGATTCGATCATGTGGCCTACCACAAAAAAGGCGGCAGGGGCGTGGTGGGCTTTCAGCGCGTCCAAAATCTGGGCAGTGTTTCCGTTTTCATAACCGCAGTCAAAGGTGAGATAGATCACTTTTTGACTGGTATCCCCCAGATAGTACGCGTCATATTGGGCCAATTCCGACACAGTGGCGTTGCCGATCGGGGCAGAGCCCTCGGTTTGGAAAGAAAGACCCCAGTTGTCCGTGGAGACGGGGATGGCGGCGGGAGCGTCTGCGGGGAGCGGGCTTCGGTTGCTGCTGTGCAGCAGAAAAAGCCCGGTGACTAAAAAAATGAGAGACAGCGCCAGCAAGGTCGGCGCAGTTGGACGAGAAAAGCGGAACATGTCGGAAAACCTCCTGCTTTTAAATTGTCCATAGCTTGCGCCGCGCAAAGAAAGAGTATGCAAAAAACAGGGGAGCCGCTTTTGCGGCTCCCCTGCGATTTATTTACTGCGAAAACGGCAGAGAAATTCCTGCGTCTCCTGTCGCTGCGGATCTCCAAAAATTGCGTCAGGCGTTCCCTGCTCGCAGATGACGCCCTGATTCATGTAAACAACATGGTTGCTCACGTCCCGGGCAAAGGCCATCTCGTGAGTGACCACCAGCATGGTCATGCCCTCCTGTGCCAGCGTCTGCATGACGGCGAGCACTTCTCCCACCATTTCGGGGTCCAAAGCCGAGGTGGGTTCATCGAAAAGCAGAATCTCTGGGTCCATGGCCAAGGCGCGGGCGATGGCCACGCTTTTGTCCGCCGGAAATCTGCCGGGGTCTTGCGTTGATATACGGCGCCATACCGACCTTTTCCAGATAACTCATGGCGCTGCTGCGGGCCTCGTCCCGACTCTTTTTCAAAACCTTGATCTGGCCTACCATGCAGTTTTCCAAAACCGTCATGTTGTTGAAGAGATTGAAGGACTGAAACACCATTCCCACGTGGGAGCGGTAGGCGGCGGCGTTGACGTTCCGTCCCGCTACATTTTCTCCGTGGTAGAGGATCTCGCCGGAGGTGGGCGTCTCCAACAGATTCACGCAGCGCAGCAGGGTGGATTTTCCGGAGCCGGAAGCGCCGATGATGGTGGTGACGTCTCCGGCGGCCACGGTAAAATCAATATCCCGCAGCACAATGTTTGCGCCAAAGGCCTTGGAAAGATGCCGAATCTCTAAAATTGTCTCGCTCATCTTACTTCCCTCTCTCCTTTTCCAGATTGCGTTCCATCATATCCTCGGGCTTTTTAGGGAGGCGATAGGTGCCGGCGGACATGGTCAAAGCATCGGTTTGCACCAACTCATAGCTGTCGGAGCCGTCCATCCGCTTTTCCCAGAAGCGCAGAAGGAAGGACGCGATCAACGTCATCGTCAAATATCCCGCCATTTCAATGGTTGCAGAGGGGAAGTAGAGATACGTTGCCCCCACCACAGTTTTGTGCACGGCGAAAAATTCTGTAAAACCAATGATGGACATGACGGAGGTATCCTTGATATTGATGATGAGATTGTTGCCGATCTGGGGAAGAATATTTCGCAGAGCCTGGGGCAAGATCACGCTGGTCATCGTTTGCACGTGGGTCATGCCGATTGCCTTTGCGCCCTCTGTCTGGCCGGGATCAATGGAGATGATGCCGCCCCGGACGGATTCTGCCATATAAGCGCCGGTGTTGACAGACACGACCACAAAGGCCGCCAGCCAGATGCTGGAAAAGCGCACGGCGTTGTCGGTGAAATACGGCAGCGCGTAATAGACCACCACGGCCTGCAAGATCATGGGCGTGCCGCGAAACACCTCCACATAGATGCGGATGATTGCCCGGACCAGCCCCAGCAAACAGCGCTTGAGAGCCGAATCGGTTTTGGCGTGGGGGATCGTTTGCAAAATACCGCACAAAAGACCGATCAGACAGCCTACCAACGTGCAGAGCACTGCCAGCGTCAGCGTGCTGCCCATGCCGCTGAGATAGGTGGAGGCGTAATCGCCCCAGAGCTTGGCAATATCTACGCCGAGCTGTGCCAGTTTTACCATGTGAGAGATGCTCCCTTCGTTTCCTTCGGATTCCAAAAGCGGGCGGCAATCGCCTCCTCGCTTTGGTTCCAATCAGTTTATTCGCTGATGGGCTGAACGGCTGTGGCCTGTGCCATCAGATCGTTAAAATCGTCGGCAGTCATGCCGGAGAGGACGCTGTCCAGCGCGTCCTTGAGGACGCTGTTGCCCTTCATGACGGAAATACCGATGTTGATCTGCTCATCCGAGACGGTAAAGTTATCGTCCGTACCGCTGAAGTCCAGCAGGGTCAGATCGGGGTAGGCAATCAACGCGCCTTGTGCGGTGGGCATATCGGTGCAGACAAAGTCCACCATGCCCGTTTCCAGCGCCATCAGCATGGCGGGAGCGGTGTCCTGAGGGGGCTGAATGCTTGCGCCCTTGATCTGGGGCAGGCACTCGTCGTACCAGATGGTGCCCAACTGACTGGTGCAGGTTCCGGAGAGCTCGGAAATCCCTGCGGCGTTGGCCAGAGCACCGTTGGACTTGGTCAGGCAGACAATGGAGGCGTAGAGATAGGGGCCTGCAAAATCAACCTGCTCAGCGCGCTCGGCAGTCATGGACTGACCGGCGATGACAGCATCGACCTGACCGGTCTGAACGGCGGGGACCAGAGAGTCCCAGTCCAGACGCATGACCTCCAGCTCCCAGCCGTTGGCCTCGCAGAGCTGCTTTGCCATCATGACGTCATAGCCGTTGGCGTATTCGCCGCTGCCGGAGTTCACGATCGGCACGGCGCCGTTGGAATCGTCGGCTTGCGCCCAGTTGTAGGGAGCATAGGCGCATTCCATGGCAACGGTCAAAATGCCGTCTTCCACGCCGGAGGGAATCGAGTCGGAAGGAGCTTCTTCGGCGGGAGTCTCCGCAGGTTGGGGTGCGCTGCCGCAAGCGGCAAGGGACAGGGCCATAGACAGGGCCAGCAGCAGGGTTAAAAACTTTCTCATGTTGAATCACCTTTCCCAAATGTTGTTTTTCGATGCATCCGTCCCGCATCGCGGGGATAAAAATTGGACCGCTTTGTCAAGCGGTCCATGGAACATGCGGAAAATGGGCCCTTCAAAAAAGGACGGGCAATTTCCAAACAGCCATCAATAGCGCTTCACAAAAAAATCTGTGACAGTCCGGCAGATCTTATCTGCCGACCCAGCAAGGGAAACATCAGGCGAATTTCCCAAGCTTCGGCGGTGAACCCTTTTCCATCCGGCGGCTGCCTGGCCTTGCCGGAACGGTACTGATGAACACCGCGCCTCTATTTGAGCGATTCAATTTTGATGTATCGTATCATGAGGAAGGGGGTCTGTCAACCATGACCGGAGGAATTCCTTGGAAATTTGTGAGAAATGCCAAAGGAAACTCGTTTCAATCGGCTCCGTTGTATGGTATGATGACTCTACTTTCAAAAAATCCTCAAAAAAGTCCATGGGAAGAAAGGAGCTCAATTTGTTGCAGGAGTTGGAATTTTCTGTTTTGAACGGCATACAGGCGTACGGACGCTGTGATTTTTTGGACGTGGTGATGCCGGCTATCAGTTGGATCTGCAACCACGGAGAGGTTTGGATTTTGCTGGCGCTTTGCTTGCTGGCATATCGAAAAACCCGCCGTACCGGTCTTGCTGTGTGTTTGGCGTTGGCGCTTGAGCTGGTCTGCTGCAATTTGATTTTAAAGCCTCTGGTGGGCCGTGTGCGACCCTATGTGGTGAATCCGGCCGTGACGCTGCTGGTTGCGCCCTTGGCGGACGCGTCCTTCCCGTCGGGACATGCGGCGGCGTCCTTCGCCGCGGCGTTTGCGCTGCGTGCCAGCGGAAGCCGCCTTTGGAAGGGCGCGCTGGTGCTGGCAATCTTGATTGCCGTTTCCAGACTGTATCTCTATGTCCACTGGCCCAGTGACGTGTTGGTCGGGGCGCTTTTGGGTGCGCTGCTGGGGCATCTCGCGGGGAAATTGGTGCAAAACCACCTGCATCGCCTGACTTAAAATCAGAATTCCCAGCCAAGCCGAGAACTTCTCTACGCAAGAATGCCGCCGAATTTTTCGGCGGCATTCTTATGAAAATTTGGAGCTTGGTTGTTCGGATTCAGGAGATATGGATGGTTACGCCGTTGACAGCCACGCCGTCTTCGGCCCGGATGAGAATGTAGCGTGCGCCGTCGATCATCCGCGTCTCGACCAAATCGCTCCGCTGCGGATTTACCCGGATGGTCACATCCGGTGTGGTGACCTCCAAGGACCCGCCATTCACGAGATTTCGGGGGCTCAGCGCCGCTTCTGCGCCGAACTGGGCGTCGTAGGCGTCCTCAAAGCCGGAGATGTGAAAGTCCGGGACGCCGCACTGGTCCAAAGCCTGCCGCACCGTGCTTTTGGAGATCAGCAAGGGTTCCTCAACCCGGTTTGCCTTGTGCTCTTCAATCATCTCGCTGAGTTGACCGTGGACAGCCTGTACGACCTCATAGCTGCATGCTTCCGCCAGAGAATCCCCTAAAATTGTCTCAAACGTCTCTCGCTGGATGTCGGCGGGCATGGGGACGTCGCTTTTGAACAGACAGTCCACCAATTCCGGGTGATTTTCCGAGAGATCCCGGGTATAGTAAAGGGCGTTATAGAGATTGGTGCTGCGCTCGTCAAAGGCGGGAAAGAGAAAGCCCAGCTCCGGGGCTGCCACCACCCAGTCGGCGTCTACGCTTCGGAATTTATTTTCATAGACGTAGTAGCTCAGGGCGGGCTTTGTGAGTTTTACCGGACAAATGCTGCAAAGAATGTAGTTGAAGACCTCATCGGATGCGTCGTTTTGTGTCTCTCCGTCCTTGGAGCGATAGGGCACATCGTAGGCATCGCATGCCAGCAAAATGAGGTAATTTCCCTCCAGCGTCAGGGTTTCGATGATCCGCTGAAAGAGCGTCTCAACGGCTCCGTTGTCGCCCAGCTTGGAATCGCGCAGCGCCATCAGCAAGTGGTGCTCCTCGCCTTGCGCGACCTGTTGCGTGTCGAATTCGATGTCCAGCAGGTTTTTTGCCAGCGTGCCGGAGAGCGTCTTTCGCAAAATAGCCAGAATTTTTTCGCTCTCATCCTGACTCATCAGCGCCAGAGACTGGTCAAATTGGGAGATGATCTCTCTTTTTTCGTTGACATAACAACCGCGTACGTGGGTGATATTGCTTTTGTCCTGTCGAAAGCGGCGGCGCAGCTCCGCAATTTCTTTTTCCTTCATGGCCGGAATCCTTTCTTGCGGCGTGATGTGCTCTGCCGCAGACAAATGATCGCCTGCGCTTTCTCGAAAAAGCGCAGGCGTAACGTTATATGGGACTGCGTTGATCCTATCAGAAAACGACCTGAAAAGCAAGCTTCGTCCTTTGAAAAAACCGGGCAAATCTCATTCGGTTGGTGAAGAGAAACATGGAAAAAGGCCGGATTTTGCACCGCTTTTTTCGGGAGACTGGTCAGGATCTCCCCAGAAGAAAGTCCGTGGTGACGCCAAAAATATCCGCCAGAGCATCCAGCTCAATATCTGAAACGGGCCGCTTTTGCCCCTCCAAAAGCGAGAGGGCCGGGACGCTGATCTCCACGCCGCGAGTTTGCAGCTTTGCAAGCAGCTCCACCTGCTTCATGCCGGCGGCAAGCCGAACCGCAGTCACTCGCGCGCCAACTTTATTGCGGGTTCCCAAAGCAAGTTTTCGAGGTCTCATGGTCGCTGCCTCCCTCCGATATGCTTTCAGTATATGCAAAAAAATGGTTGCTTTATTTGGCTATACGAAATATAATGGGAGAAATCAAAGAAAAGAGAGTGGGGGGCGCAAGATTTGTGACTTTTTTAATTCTGGAAGACGATCTCGCCCGTGGAGAGGCGCTTTCTGCACAGATTTCTGCGTGGGAAGAGGAGACTTTGTGCCTTGTGATGCGTCCGGAAGAAGCGGAAGACACCCTGCGCCAGATTCAGGTGGAGTGTGTGGTAGGTGCGCCGGAGCTGGCAAGCCAGTTTCCAAAGCGGCGCTTTGTGTCGCGCCCCACAGACGCGGTGACGGAGCCGTGGCTTCAAGCGCTGTTTGCTCCGACTTAAAAAAGAGTTTAGCACCCCGATTGTCAGGCAGGACACCCTGCTGATAATGGGGGTGCCTTTTTGTGACAGGGATTTGCCCTCAAAGCATCCCCATTTCAATTGAAAGGTAGGCTGGGCAAAACGAGAGGCGAATGAAGGGAAAAAGAAGAGCAAAAGGAGAGCGCAAACTTTTAAAACAATTGCGATAACTATTGTGACAAGGAAAAAGACTTGCCATCTACAAATTGCAGACAGCAAGTCCTTTTGGCACTTAATTTGACTTTTTTTCAGACCTTTTGGTTTGATTTCGCTGGTTTCCGCTTTTTTGCGCGTCAATTTGCCGATAGAGACAGTTCAGTCCGTCGGCCAGACCGCCCACCTGATCGATCAGCCCCAGATGCACAGCCTCCTCGCCGTAAATCACGCTGCCCACATCCGCTGCCATCTCGCCGGTTTTCAGCATCAAGGATTCAAATTCTTTGGCGGAAATACGGCTGTGTCCCGAGACAAAGGCCACGATGCGCTCCTGCAAGCGCTGGAAGTAGTTGTAAGTCTGCGGGGCGGCGATCACGGTACCACTCATGCGGACGGGGTGGATCGTCATGGCGGCGGAGGGCACAGCAAAGCTGCGGTGCGCTGCCACGGCCAGCGGAACGCCGATGGAGTGACTGCCGCCCAGCACGATAGAAACGGTGGGCTTGGTCATTCCGGCGATCAGCTCCGCAATGGCCAGTCCGGCCTCCACATCTCCGCCCACGGTGTTGAGCAAAAATAAAATCCCGTCCACCTCGTCGGATTCCTCCAGCTTGGCCAGCAGAGGCAAAACGTGCTCGTATTTGGTGGTTTTCGTGTTGGAGCTTGCGGTCAGATGCCCTTCAATTTGACCAATGATGGTCAGGCAATACACCGCGCCGTGGGAGGTGCGGGTGAGGGCGGAGCCAAAATCCAAAATACCTTGTGCGGTATCCTGCCGATCGTCTTTTTCGGTGTCTGCGATCTTGCTTGGTGTGGTTTCTTCAGTCATAAGATCCTCTCTTTCCCGTGTGGATGGGCGAAGTCTGCAACGAAAGGGCAGAGGCCCAATGAGAGGTAGTGTCCGCATTTTTATGAAAACTACACACCCTCCGGGGTTCCTTTTTTTCAGGGCACATGATATACTACTATATTATTCTAAAATACGCGGGAGGATAAGAGCTGTGCAAGAAAAAAAGCAGCGGATTGTGGTGAAGGTGGGTACCTCCACGCTTACGCATGAATCCGGAGCGGTAGATTTGCGGAGCATGGAGCGCTTGGTTCGCACGCTGGCAGATCTCCACGGGATGGGCCACGAGATCATTTTGGTGACCTCAGCCGCCATAGCGGTCGGAACGGCTAAGCTGGGCCTTGCGGAGCGGCCAAAGGAGCTGCGGATGAAGCAGGCTGCCGCCGCGGTGGGCCAGTGCCGCATGATGCATATTTACGATAAACTGTTCTCGGAGTATAACCGCTCTGTGGCGCAGATCCTGTTGACCGGCGACGATGTGGAGGACCCCACACGGGCGGAGCATCTGCACAGCACATTTTCCGCGCTGCTGGAAATGCGCGTGATTCCGGTGGTGAACGAAAATGACTCGGTGTCCTCTGCCGAAATCGAAACCGGAAGTCATAAGATTTTGGGCGATAACGATACGCTCTCGGCTATCGTGGCGGAGCTTTGCGGCGCGGATTTGTTGATTTTGCTCTCGGATATCGATGGGCTGTACAGCGCAGACCCCAAGCAAAACCCGGATGCCCGCCTGTTGCACCGCGTGGAAGCGCTGACGCCGGAAATTCTGGAAATGGCTGGCGGCGCAGGCACGTGGCGGGGCACCGGCGGCATGGCCACCAAGCTCACAGCCGCCCGCATTGCCATGTCTGCCGGATGCGACATGGTCATTACCAACGGCGGTCAGATGGAAAA
>CAZKMN010000065.1:0-8734 GCA_964553905.1 uncultured Oscillibacter sp. | reverse complement strand
GTCGGTGGGACTTGCCAATATCGCCCAGCGCATGCGTATGAGTGGAGGGAGGCTGGACCTGTTTAGTCGCCCGGGACTGGGAACCTGTGCGCGAATTATAGTGGAGGAGGGGTTGGATGTTTAAGATTTTAGTGGCAGAGGATGAAAAAAAGACCCGGGACGCCCTGTGCACAAGGTTACAGGTGCTGCTGGGTGAAAATGGCGTAGCGGAATCCGCTGAGGACGGAAACGACGCGGTGTCCAAGGCCCTGCGCTTTCAGCCGCAATTGATTTTGATGGATATTGAAATGCCCTTTAAAAACGGACTGGAGGCAGCAGAGATCATCAAAAAGCAGTTGCCCGATACGCAGGTGGTGTTTCTCACGGCCTATGACCGGTTTGATTATGCGGTGGATGCGCTGCGGATGGGCGCAAAAGACTATCTGCTCAAGCCGGCTTCCGAGGAGAGCCTGCGTCGTTTACTGGAGGAATATTTTGACCTGCCTGACACGTCGTATGCCGCTTCGGCGGACGGACAGACCCCTTTTGCGGATGCTCTGGCAGTGTGGCTGCGGCGGCATTATGCCGAGGACGTCACGCTGGAGAGTGCGGCGGAGAGTATGGGCATGAGCTCCTTTTACTTTTCCAGACAGGTAAAGGCGGCCTGCGGCCAGACTTTTTTGGAGCGTCTCATCGACTATCGGGTGCACAGGGCCTGCCGATTGCTGTGCCAGTCGGCGTTGTCGGTAGGCGAGGTGGGCAGAGCGGTGGGATATCCGGACAGCAATTATTTTGCAAAGGTGTTCAAGCGTGTCACCGGCGTTACGCCGTCTGCTTACCGAGCTGAGGGAGAAACGGCGGATTGACTGATTTTGTTTCCAGAAAATAGAGACGTTTTGTCTAAGTAATCCAAATGATAACCAAAGGCGGAGGGAAAACCCCTCCGCCTTTGGTTATCATGCATAAAATTTTGAGCTCCTTTTTGATATGCATTAAAAAATTAATAGGCGTATTGCAAGGATTTACGCTGTTTAAGATATTAAGATTTTGTTAAAATATAGCTAAAGAAAGCAATTTCTGATGGAAATTGCGATATTTTGGAGGGAAGTATGAAAAAGTTTTTAGCAACTGTTTTGACGGCCTGCACGCTGCTGGCAGCCTGCGCGGGCTGCGGCAGCCAGAGCGCTGCTCCCGCACCGTCCGACGAGCCTGCTGCTCCTGCCACTGAGGCCGGCGGCGAATCCATCGTGCTGACTCTGGCAAACAGCCACAATGCCGAGCATATCACCAGCCAAGCCTGCCAGCGGTTTGCGGACTCCGTGAACGCCGCTACCGACGGCCGCATTACCATCGAGTGCCACTTTGCCGGTGAGTTGGGGGACGAGCGCTCCACCATCGAGCAGTGCCAGTTTGGCGGTCTGGACTTTACCCGCGTGTCCTCCGGCGCTTCCGCTGAGTTTGCACCGCTGATGAACGCGCTGCAAATGCCCTATGAATACACCAGCGTGGATCACCTGTTTGAAGTGCTGGACGGCGAGATCGGTCAGGAAGTGTTCGACACCTTTGAGGCCAACAATCTGGTGGGTGTCACTTACCTGCATCCCGGTTCCCGTAACTTCTTCAATGCCAAGCGCGAGATCCATACCCCCGCAGATTTGCAGGGCTTGAAAATCCGCGTGTCCCAGTCCGACCTGATGCTGACGCTGATGTCCTCCTTGGGCTCCACCGGCGTGGGCCTGCCCTTCAACGACACCTATTCCTCCATCCAGACCGGCGTTGTGGACGGTGCGGAAAACAACATGACCTCTTATATTGAGATGTCCTTCTACGAGGTTGCCCCCTATTGGACCTATGACGGCCACTCCTACATGCCCGACATGATTCTTGCTTCCAAGGCTACCATGGACAAGCTGTCCGCCGAGGATCAGCAGATCGTGTTTGACTGCGCCAAGGAAGCCGAGCAGTGGCACCGCGAGGCTTGGGAGGCCTCTGAGGCAAAGAACGCTAAGGTTGCCGAGGAAAAGGGCTGCACCTTGACCACTCTGACTGCGGATGAAGTCAAGCTGTTCCAAGACGCTGTTGCCCCCATGTACGATAGCTTCCTCGATGCCGATCAGAAGGCAATTGTGGAGCGCGTTCAGGCACTGGGCTAATTTACCGCTGACAAAAGGGGTGGCCTTTACAGGCCGCCCTTTTTTCAAATGAAGGAGAATGAAATGAAAGGTTTACGAAAGGCGTTTCAAATACTGTTTCATGGGCTGGAATGGTTTGCCATGATTTGTATGGTCGTACTGACTGTCATTGTATTTGCCGACGTGATTTTGCGCTATGTATTTCGCCAAGGTTTTTCTTGGACGCAGGAGATCGCCACGCTGATGCTGGTGTGGTTCAGTCTCATCGGCATGAGCATCGGCGTGCTGGAAAAAATCCATATCAGCATTGAGATGTTCACCGACCGTCTCTCGCCCAAGGGACTGCGGATTTTGGAGGCGATCGATCATCTGCTGATTGCTGCCTTTGGTGGATTGACGGTGTGGTATGGGATTCAGATCATGATTATGACCAAAATGTCCACTATGCCCGCTACCAAGTTGCCAAGCTCCGTGCTGTATGTCATTTTGCCGCTTTCTGGTCTGCTGGTGTTGCTCAATGGGTTGCTGACCGCCATCGGACAAAACGAAAAAATACTGGGCGGAGACGACAAGAAGGAGGATCCCTATGCCTAACGTTACCCTTGCTATTGCAATTTTGCTGGGCAGCTTTGCCCTGATGCTGATTTTGCGGATGCCGATCTCCTTCGCACTGGGCATCTCTTCGGTGCTCACGGCGCTATTTTTGCAGATTCCGCTGGCCACCATGTTTCAGCGCATGGTCAACGGCGTTCAGTCCTTCAGCCTGCTGGCAATTCCCTTCTTCATCCTCGCCGGCGAAATTATGGGACAGGGCGGTATTTCCCGCCGTCTCATTGCTTTTGCCAATGCACTTGTGGGACGGATGCGGGGCGGACTTGCACAGGTAAACATTCTGGCATCCATGTTCTTTGGCGGGATTTCCGGATCTGCCGTGGCGGACACCTCCTCCATCGGCTCCATTCTCATTCCCATGATGAAGGACACCGGCTATGACGACGATTTTTCTGTGGCCGTCACCGTGACTTCCTCTTGTCAGGGCGTTATGATTCCCCCGTCTCACAATATGATTCTCTTTGCCATGGCTGCCGGTGGCGGCGTGTCCATCGGACAGCTGTTTATGGCGGGACTGATTCCCGGCGTTTTACTGGGCATTTCGCTGATGGCGCTGACAGCCGTTATCGCAAAAAAGCGCAACTATCCCCGTGGCGAAAAGATGACTATGTCCCAGATCTGGCAGGCGACACGGGATGCGCTGCTGGGACTTTTGACCTGCATTATCATTGTGGGCGGCGTCATCTTCGGCTGGTTCACCGCCACCGAATCCGCAGCGGTGGCAGTGGTATATGCGTTTTTCATTACCTTTTTCGTCTATCGGGAGATTCCTTTGCGGCAGATGGTCGATATTTTGCGTAAATCTCTGCGTACCATTGCCATGGTCATGAGCTTGATTGCCACCGCTTCCATGTTCGGCTGGCTGATGGCCTATTTAAAAATTCCCGCATTGGTGACCAATGCATTGTTGACGGTGTCCGACAATCCGGTGGTCATTTTACTGCTGATTAACGTCATGTGTCTGATTTTGGGCTGCATCATGGATATGGGGCCTCTGATTTTGATTCTCACGCCGATTTTGCTGCCGGTGGCGACCCAACTGGGGATGTCCCCCATCCAGTTCGGCGCAATGCTGATTTTGAATCTGGCCATTGGCCTTTGCACACCGCCTGTGGGCGCAGCGCTGTTCGCGGGGTGCTCCATCGGACGCATCAAAATTGAGCAGGCAACCCGCGCCAGCCTGCCGTTTTACGGCATGATGGTCATTGTACTGCTGTTGGTCACCTTCTGTAAGCCCCTTTCCATGCTGGTGCCCGCGCTGATGATGAGCTGATGGGGGCGCTTGCGCTGAAGGCAACGGGTCTGGCGGCAATGATTCTGGCCGGGTATTCACTTAAGCGACTGCGGATTTTGACTGCCGCGGATGCCAGAGTGCTCTCCCGCATCGTCATCTGCCTGACCGTGCCTGCCGCACTGATGAACGCCTTTCGCAACTTTACATTTCGCCGGGATTTTCTGGCTGTTATTTTGTTTGCCGCGGCGTTTAACGCGCTGCTGCTGGCACTGAGCCTTGCCGTGACCCGGGGCAGGGATGCTGCCACTCGCGCCCTTTACGGACTGAATGTGCCCAGCTATAACATCGGAACCTTTGTGCTGCCCTTTGTGCAAAACCTGCTTCCCCCGGAAGCACTGATGGGCGTTTGCATGTTTGACGCGGGCAATTGCCCCATGAATTCCGGAATTTCCTATGCAATAATTTCTGCGCTGGGCGCAAAAGAGCACATTCGTCTCCGCGAGGTGCTGGCACGGTTGGCTCATTCGCCGCCGTTTATGACGTTTTTAACCATGATGCTGCTGGGTGGACTGGGAATACAGCTACCGGATGTCCTGTTTCAGATCATTTCTCCGGTGGCGTCGGCCAACAGCTTTCTGGCGATGCTGATGATCGGCGTGCTCTTTGAGGTGCGGTCGCCTGCGTGTGAGCGCAGGGAGGTTTTCCGGATTCTTGCTTTGCGCTACGGATGCAATCTGGCGCTGTGCGCGCTTGTTTGGCTGCTGCCGCTGTCGCTGCTGCTGCGTCGGATCATGGTGTTGAGCCTGTTGGCGCCGATCCCGTCGGTGGCCATGGCATTTTCTGAACGATGTGGCTGTAAGCCATCGGTATATGGCGTGCTGAACTCTGTGAGCATTGCCGTCAGCTTGTGTCTGACCTTTGGATTACTGCTTCTGTGGAATTTTCAATAGGACAAAACACGTCCGCAAAACAGTTGTTTTGCGGACGTGTTTCTTTTAAATGTGAGCGGTTACTAGCGGCAAACAGGGAGAGATATTCACCGAAGCTCTGTGCTTTTTCAAAATTTCCGCGCTTGCCGGAAAAGCCGTCGCTGCCCACGCTGGTTCTGCCGCTGCTGGAGGATGCCTTTTGAATCTCCGTTCGCATCCTGAGTGCTTGGGGGAAGTGATCCGCACGGGCTGTAAAGTTGAGACTCTCCTGCGCGACATACGTACTTGTTTCGGCTTTTTTCTCGACCGATTCTATGTGTGTCTTGAAGATAAAGCAAACGACAAACGGCAGCGCGCACGCCAGCAGAATTGAAATCGTCACGCCGGAGACGTCACCGCTCCCATAATCTGTGTAATCATCCACGGCAATGAGACAAACAGCCACGCGTTTTTATCCGCCTGCCAGATTACATGGCCATCTGTAATGGGCGCGCCGGAGAGGTGAACATGGCTCGGGAGCATCACCGGCGCTTCTTCCGTTTGACACAGGGCATCTGTCGGGACAGTCCGGGCAGCATCCAAGGAAAAAAACAGGGTGCAGTTTAAATCCGTGATCTGCACCTGAGCTGCGATCTACCCTTGCGGATTGCGATGATTGCTGCGGGATGCGGACCGGACGCCAGCCAGATCGTCGATCCGCCGCACGATACCAGTTGCCTTACAGAATTTACCTTGGCAAAAGATCGTATCCGCAACTTGCTTTTCCATATGCGTTTGAAAAAAGGGACTGCCCGCAGGCAGCCCCTTTTCAAAATCGATTTGCTCAGCGCTTGGCTTGCTTGGATTGCCACTTGGTTACGCACAAAGAGCAGGAAATATCGCCGGTGACGTTCATGCAGGTACGGCCCATGTCGAACAGGCGGTCCACTGCAACGATCAAACCGATGTAATCCACCGGGATGTTCAGCGCGGTGAGCACCATGGTCAGCATAATCATGCCGGCGCCGGGGGTACCGGCCGTGCCGATCGAGGCCAGCGTAGCCGTGATGACAATGGTGACCATCTGGCCAAGACCCAGCTCCACGCCGGCACAGGTCGCCAGAAACACAGTGGCCACACACTGATAGATCGCGGTGCCGTCCATGTTAATGGTTGCGCCCAGAGGCAGAACGAAGGCGGCAATATCCTTGTCGGCGCCCAGCTCCGCGGCACATTCCTTGGAAACGGGAAGCGTGGCTGCGGAGGAAGTGGAGGTAAAGGCAAACATCATGGCTGCAAAAGCGCCCTTGAAAAATTTCAGGGGGCTGATTCCGGCGAAGCTGTGGACAGCAAGGGAATACACCAGCACCGCGTGGAGGATGTAGCCGATATAAGCGCACAGGATGACCAGTGCCAGAGAGCCGAGGATCTCTGCGCCCTGCGTGGCAACGACCCAAGCCATGTAGGTAAACACACCGATGGGGCTCAGGCTGATGATGAAGGACATGAGACGGTCAATGACCGCATAGACGGACGAGACAATGTTGCGGCAAAGCTGGCCCTTTTCGCCGGCAGCCAGAATCGCACCGCCAAAAAACAGAGCGATCACAATGACTTGCAGCATATTGGCGTCGGAGAAAGCTTTCCACATATTAGTGGGGAAAATGCTGACCAGCACGCCCATAAAGCCGCCAAATTCAGAGGCTTCATAGGTGATGCCCTCTGTGGACAGCGTGGGGAACAGGCCGGCGCTGTTAAAAACATTCGCCAAAATCAGGCCGATGACACAGGCGATTGCGGTGGTAATCATAAAATAAGCAATGGTTTTCCAGCCCACAGAGCCGACTTTTTTCATGTCGCCCATGGAGATGATACCATCGATCATGGAAAAGAGAACCACCGGGACGACAATGAACTTCAGCAGATTGACAAAAATGTCGCCAAAGGGCTTCAGATAGTTCTTGGTGAAATCCCCCAGACCTGCAAAATAGCAAATCAGACCCAATACGATACCCAAAATAAGGGCAATCAGAATTTGCAGGGGAAGGCTCATCCGTTTCTTCATATGCTCACCTCAACTCAAAATTTGTGACAGGACCTCCGAAGCGCAGCCTAGGACACCATGCATTTGCTGCACGCTCAAGATGCTATCAATTATAGCAAAGGGGGGGTGGGGTGTAAAGCAATATTGAGCAATCTGTGAATTTTGTTAATAAAGTGTAAATAACAGCGTGCACGATTTAGCAAAACGCCAAATCGTGCACGCAAATTTTTCAAAAAGCGACGTCTTTTACGGGATACCCGCAATAGCGGATGGCGCTGCGAGCCAGCGCTTCTGTGGGGTCCAACAGCGGCTCTTGCAGTTCCAGCAGCTTGGCCGCCAGCGGCAGCTCCGTGCAGCCGAGAATGAAGTAGTCCGCCCCCGCCTGACGCAGCCCGTCCAAAACGCACAGAAATGCTTCACGGTAGGATGCGGGTGGGGCGTCTGCCTTCACACCGTCGTAAATCACGCCCATGAGCGCATCCTGCTGGTCCGGAGTGGGGATGAGAAAGGGGACCTTCTCTAGCGTCAGCGCGGTTTGGTAAAGCCCGGTTGCCAGCGTGCCCTTGGTGGCCAGCACAGCGGCAGTTTTGCCGGGAAAACGGACGGCGCAGGCCTTTGCTGTGGCTGTGAGCATGCTGAGAAAAGGGACCTTTGTCAGCGCTTGCAATCGGGGGAGAAAATAGTGGGCGGTGTTGCAGGGCATCAGGATGCAGTCCGCGCCGCAGACCTCCAGCTTTCGCAGAGAGTTTTCCATGGCCGGCAGCGGGTCCTCACCGCCGGATAAAATGGCGGCAGTCCGGTCGGGAATGGAGGAATTGTCATCGATGTAAATGCGGATATGCTCCCGGTCGCAGGCGGCGTCCGTCAAGCGGACGATTTTCTGAAACAGATCCGCAGTGGCCAACGGCCCCATGCCGCCCAGAATGCCGATGGATTTTTTCATGAATCGATCACCTCAAGCCCAAAATTCGGGGAATAAAAGTTCGCTTCCGACCTTGATCGTCAGCAGGATCAAAACCAGAATGACAGTGGGGCGAACCAGCTTGCTGCCGCTTTTAATGGCCAGCCCCGCACCGATATAATGCCCCGCAATGGAGGCCACCGCTGAAATGAGGCCTACGCCGATGTAGACATACCCGGCGGCCAAGGCGGTGAACAAACTGCCCAGATTGGACGCGAGATTGATGACCTTCACGCCGCCGGCGGCATGGCGGGTGTCCAGCTTGCCGAAACGGATGAGCAGGATCATCAAAAATGTGCCGGTGCCGGGACCATAGTATCCGTCGTATCCGCCCACAAAAAAAGCGGCGGCCCAGACGATTGCCGCTTGCAGGCGAAAGGGAATGTCGCCGGGCTCGTCGGGCCATGCATGGGTTCGCAGCGTGACGAAAGCCACCACAGGCAAAACGGCCAGCAGCAGGTATTTCAGGACAATATCCGGCGTGCGAAGTTGAAGCCAAGTGCCGCACATGGACCCCAGCAGCGCCAAAAATACAGCCGGGGTGAACAGTTTCCATTGTACATAGCCGCTTTTAATGAAGCGGGCGGTCGAAAAAATCGTGCCGATACCGGCGGAGAGCTTGTTGGTGCCCAAGGCGTAATACGTGGGCAGAGAGCCAAAGGCAATGAGGTAGGTGGGGACGGAGATGATCCCGCCGCCTCCGGCGATGGCGTCCATGAAAGAGGCCAGAAACACACCCGCGCAAATCAGCAGAAGAACCCAAAGAGGAAA
This sequence comes from uncultured Oscillibacter sp., assembly GCA_964553905.1. Taxonomy (GTDB): domain Bacteria; phylum Bacillota; class Clostridia; order Oscillospirales; family Oscillospiraceae; genus Oscillibacter. The sequence continues at coordinate 93 of CAZKMN010000065.1, read as the reverse complement.
TCCATCCACACGCACATCGGTAAACAGGGAAACAACAGACATCTATGAAACCTCCAAAGTTCTTCGTTTTCGACAAAAGTCGTTTTTACAAAA
>CAZKMN010000064.1:0-8797 GCA_964553905.1 uncultured Oscillibacter sp. | reverse complement strand
CGGAGACGACTCCGCTCCCAAAAAGCAGCCCCGCAAGGTCACCAAGATCGGCCGCAACGATCCCTGCCCCTGCGGCAGCGGCAAAAAGTACAAAAACTGCTGCGGTCGGGACGAATAAACCGATCAAAAACAAACGTGCAGCCCCCTGTTCTCCTGCCGGAGGGCAGGGGGTTGCGCCGCGCAAGGATGCATTCCGATGGAATCTTGGCGCTGCTGCAAGATTTCAAGAAGCTCTTGCCGGGTATTGCTGCTGGGCGGCATTCTCGCCCTGCCGACCATGCCGGCGGGCGGTGCGTTCTGCTGCTGTTTTTAAGTGTTCCCCTGCTGCTCTTTGGTATGCTGCATATCTGGCACGGCTACGAGGCCCATGAAGTGGTCCCCAAATCAGATCAACCGTCAGGAGGTTCCCATGTCCTTTGAGACGCACACGCGAAACGATCTTGTCTATCTCACCGCCCCGGTGCTGGGCGAGGTGCGCCACGCCTTTTCCACCCGAAAAGGCGGCGTGTCTGCCGCGCCGTGGGATTCCCTGAATTTGGGCCCCAGCCGGGGTGACGCCCCCGCCGCCGTGGCGGAAAATTACCGGCGCTTTTGCGGCGCGGTGGGCCTTGACACAACGGGCCTTGTCCTTGCAAAGCAGGTCCACGAGACCACCATCCGCGTCTGCACTGCCGCCGACGCCGGGAAGGGGCTTCGTATCCCGCAGGACTACACGGCCGACGCGCTCATCACCCGAGAGCGAGACCTTTCTCTCGCGGTCTTTTCCGCCGACTGCGGCATCCTGTTGCTCCACGATCCCGTTCAAAAGGCCATCGGCGCCATCCATGCGGGCTGGCGGGGGTGTGCCGGGGGAATTGTGGAAAAAGCAGTAAGCGCCATGCAGTCCGCGTTTTCCACAAAGCCGCAGGACGTCCTTGCCGCCATTGGGCCCTGCATCGGGCCCTGCTGCTTTGAAACGGACGGCGATGTGCCGGACGCCATGATCGCCGCTTTGGGCAGTGACGCCGCACCCTATCTAGAGCGGCGCGGCCTGAAATGGCACGTGGATCTGGCGGGGCTCAACCGTCTTTGGCTGCTGCGCGCCGGTCTTTCCCCCGCCCACATCGATACCTGCGGACTTTGCACCGCCTGCCGCCGGGACCTCTTCTGGTCCCACCGCAAAATGGGCGAAGCCCGGGGCGTGCAATGCGCTTTGATTTCCCTTGCGTAAAAACACTGAGAAAGAGGCAACTATGAACCTGCGTCATTTTCATCTCGCGGCCGTGTTTTTTCTGATCTGCACTCTGCTCAGCGGCTGTTTGCATACCGAACGGGCAGAATCCGAGGTTGGTCTGTTGCTGCCCGGAGAGGACGCCGAAACCCCAGCGGAGGAATCCGTGACGCTGCCCGCGTCCTTTTCCCTGCCCTATTCCCCCAGCCAGACGCTGGACCCCATCACCTGCTCCGATGGAATGCAGCAGGTCGTGGGTTGCCTTTTATACGAGGGCCTTTTCCAATTGGACGCTCAGTTGGAGCCGCAGGAGCTATTGTGTGAAAAAAGCGCCTACGACCCGGTCAGCTACACCTACACGCTGACGCTGCGCCCCGGCGTGACCTTTTCCGATGGCACACCGCTCACCGCGGCCCACGCCGCCGCCTCTTTGGAGCGTGCCCGCAGCTCGGCCCGATACGGCGCCCGTCTGGCTCAGGTCGTCTCCGTCTCCGCGCAAGGGGAAGCTCTCACGGTGGTACTCTCCGGTCCAAACGCCCGTTTCCCCGCCCTTTTGGACATTCCCATCGTAAAATCCGGCACAGAAACCGCTCTGGTCCCCACGGGCACCGGCCCCTATGTCCTCACTGACGGAGCGCTGAACGCCAATCCCGCCTGGTGGCAGGGCAACGGGCAGCCTCTCCAGCAGATCGGGCTTGTCCGCGCAGGGGATCGGGACGCCATGCTCTATCAGTTCACCTCCCATGACGTTCAGCTCATCACTGCGGACCTCACCGGCGTCACCCCCACCAGCGTGACCGGAAGCGTGGGCTTTCAGGACGCAAATACCACCATTTTGCAATACGTGGGCTTCAACACCCGTCGCGCTCCCTTCGATCAGGCAGCTTTACGCGCGGCGCTGCGGCTGGGCGTGAACCGCGCCTCCGTGACCAGCGCATTTCTCTCGGGCCACGGCTCACCCGCTCAGTTTCCCGTCTCGCCCGTCTCGCCCCAGTATCCCGCCCAGTTAGAGGATGCCTATTCCTACGACGCCTTTGCCTCCGCCATGGAGACCGCGGGCTACGGCGCAAATGCCCGCCAGCGCACCGTCACGCTGCTGGTCAATGAGGAAAACAGCTTCAAACTCTCCGCCGCCCGGTATCTGGCGCAGTCCCTCTCCGCCTTTGCCTTGCGCGTGGAGGTGAAAGCCCTGCCATGGGCAGACTATACCGCAGCCTTGGCCAGCGGAAATTTCGATCTCTATTACGGAGAGGTCAAGCTCACTGCCGACTGGAATCTCAATCGATTGCTCGCTACCGGCGGCGCGTTGAATTACGGCGGCTGGTCCGATATCCAGACGGATCTGCTGCTGACGGAATATGCCGCAGCCGGCACCAACACAGCCATGGCCTCCCTGTGCACCTATTTAAAGGCGCAATCGCCCATTGTGCCAATCTGCTTCAAATCCACCTCCGTTTTGGTGCAAAACCATGTGACAGAGGGGCTTTCCCCCACCATGGCAAATCCGTTTTACGCGCTGAGCGACGTGACCTTCCACCTGCGAAAATCCTAAAATGCAGAAAAACGCCGCACGAAAGCAGGTGCTTTCGTGCGGCTCTTCTTCGCTTATCGCTTGCTCTTTGCGCTGATTTCGTCCACAGTGATCCTCCAGATTGCCGTGCGGGATATGCTTGCCGACACAGCCTTTTCAAAGCCCTCCATGGCATCTGGCGTATGCCGCAGGCAAAGCAGCCGCAGCGCCCGAAGCTTCGCCGACTGCTCGGTGATCTCCGCTGCCGTTCCGAACGCCACAGCCGATTCATAAAGCGTGGTAAAGCGCTCTTGTTGAATCTCCGTCCTGCCCACGCAGGTCAGGCACACTCTGGGATTTTGCCGCAGACAGCGGACCTTGCGTCCCTCTATGGCACAGTGAAAATAGACGTCTTTTCCGTCCCGCACAGGCGTAATGGGCAGAACGTAGGGCTCCCCATTTTCAGCGACCATTCCCAAAAATGCGTACTCGCAGGTATCCAGCAGCTCCCACGCAAACGCCTCCGGCATTGCGCGGTCTTTCCGTCTGATTTCTGTCATGTCGGCTCCCCTTCTTTTTCGATCAGCGCCAGTTTTTCCTGACGGCTCAGCCGTTTCATGGCGGCCTCCAGCCGCAGCGCCGCGCCCCGGTCCTCCACTGGGATCTGATAGACCAGCTCCACCGGCTGGCGGCTGCGGGTATATTTCGCGCCCCGCCCGGTTTGATGCATCCGCAGGCGGTGGGCCATGTCGTTGGTAGACCCGGTATAAAGCGAGCCATCGCCGCATCGCAGCATGTAGACGCAGTAGCCCACGGCGGTTTTCCCCCTCTCAACTCAGCCTTTTTCGATCACGTCTGCTCTCTTGGCAGGCATGGTCCTCATTATAAACAAAGCCTTTTTCTTGTCAATCCCATTTTCTATGAATAGGCTATATTTTGACTATCCAGCGCAAAAACGCGGCTTTTTGTGCCCCTGCTTGCTACACCGCAACCGACCTCGACCGTACTTCGGCTTCAAAAAAGCAGGTATGAATGTCCTGTCTTTTTGGTTTCTCAGGTTTCCAGTCTGGCGCCCTTGCCGCTCTCCTGTACGGTTCGGGAGTATACATGGATGGTACTGTCGGCTTTCATCGTTTGCATGATTTTTTCTTCCTGCCAAAAATCTTTGATCCGAACAGAGATTGTATCATGACTTTTACATGCCATCGATTGTCTTACCATGCCATCGCGGACCCTGCCTTGGAACATCCCTATATCACACTTTTAGCGGCATGGGGACTTCCTCTCGGCGCATAGACATAGGACGGGAGGGATCGTATGCTGTCTGCTGCTTTGCTGCTGTTTGCCAATACGCTGCTGTTTTCTCTGCGTCTGTCGGGAGGGGGCTCGTTTCCCCGGCCACTCTCCGCAGCGGAGGAACGCGCCTGCCTCAAGCGTTATGCACAGGGGGATCAAGAGGCTCGCGATATTTTGATCGAGCGCAATTTGCGTCTGGTCGCGCACATTATTAAAAAATACTACACCCAAAGCGGAGATCAGGAGGATCTGATTTCCATCGGCACCATCGGGCTGATCAAAGGCGTCACCAGCTTCGATCCGGAAAAAGGCGCCCGCCTTGCAACCTACGCCGCCCGCTGTATTGAAAATGCTATTCTATCATAACGGAACAAATGACGGCTCAGGTGGAAAACCATGCTCCTTTTGAAGAAAAATGGAGTGTGTTTTGCCACCTATCGGACAGGATGTTACTATTGACCCGCCATACGCTCGAAGGGGTGGTTTACGCACCCTTCTATCTCCACAGTTTTCCGCTTGTTTTGCCACATACGCTGGTGGAGGCGGAGAAATTCAACCTGCGCTATACGGACCCATCACAAATCGAAACTACAGCGGACAAGCTTCGGTGGTATCGGTATCGGAATGGCCTTTTACAGCGGGATGTAGCGGACTATGCAGGAATAGACCGAAGTACCTACTCCGGTTACGAAGAGGTTGGTCGTGACTACTATCCGATTGAGCAGATGAAAAGAATTGCTGAGTTGTATGCTATTTCTGTGACAGCGCTATTAGACGAGTACAACACGTTTCTGTATCACGGGCAGGGGCATCAAATCAAAACTTTGCGCCAGTCAAAAGGCATGACACAGTCCGCATTTTCTGAACATCTCGGGATGCCCATTGGAACCTTAAAAGGCTGGGAGCAAGGCAAGGCACAAATTTCCAAAGCCACATGGAGCCGGCTGTTTAAAGAACCTTGCAGCGTCCATTGAAAAAAACAAACGGCAGCGAAGCCCGTCAAATTGGGCTCCGCTGCCGTTTTTGCTCTATGTTGATTTCGCGTTGATGATCGCATCCATGAGGGCAATCTTTTGCTCCCTGGAACAGGGAAGCTCTCTGATGTACCGCATCACCGCATCTGCATGACATTGCGCCACCCGGACAGCCAACTCATGCTGTGCAGCTTCCTCTTTCGGGTAGTGTACAATCACCTGCATCGTCCAGCCCCCCTGCTTTCAGGGTATGCGCCCGCTTTGAAGACATGCTTCATAAAATCCCTCTATTTTCGTCCGCTCCACGGATGGAGCAAAGAAAGGTTCTGCGGCCCGACTGGCTGCCGGGAAAATAAACCTTTCTTTCCGTGCCGCTGCGATGCCAACAGCGGCGATAAAACTGAATGAATATCAGAAAATAGATGATTTTAAGCGGACCGAGCCAGCTCCCGCTGCGCGGGCTGCGCAGCGAGAAGCAGATTTGGTGGCAGTGATGGCAAGCGCTCTACACACGCAAAAAGGCACTTGCTCCAAAAAGAGCAAGTGCCTGCGATACAATCTGACAATAGAAACAATTCGGTTCAGGGCATAGCTTCAGAACCGCGAGAAGAGACGTAGGGCTGACCGTCGCCAAGGCGTGACCAGCCCCATAAGGAAGAGACGATTATTAAATATAATATAACACACCACAACATGATTTGCAACAGCGAATATATCTCGCATTGTTCCGATAGTGGTATAATACAATTGATTTTGGCTATTTAATATTATAAAAAGTTGACAAATCAAAAAATAAGTCGTACTATAAGTACAATCCCTCTGATGTTGGCACATCGGCGGGCGCGGACATGGCAACATGCCGCTAAGCCCCGACGGTACCTTACGGGACAGCCACTGATCCTCGCGATCAGAGAAAGCCCAAAAAGGCGCACCGTCTCTGATGCATTGGTCTAATGACCTGTGCATCAGAGACGGTGCGCCTTTTTTGCAGTGCGCCCGGCATGGGCAATAACTTGGTGGTGAAAGTCCACTACGCGCTCGGTAGCAGGAAGCGTTAGCCGAAGGCAAGGGTGTCCATCGTGAGGTGGAATCTGAAGGAAGCCGGATGTCAAGGCGAGGAACCTTGGCGGGCAAACTCTCGAACCGACGGAGAGAAATCACATAGAAAGGCCGTGCAAGGACGGACGAGTTTGCTGTACAAAACAAAGTCCAATGCTAACAAAGGATGCCCAACTGGCGCAGGATGCCATCGACCAGCTGAAAGCTGCGGCAAAGCCGGGCGCAAGCTACGAGGAAAAGCAAGGTGCCAAGGAAGCCTACGACAAGCTGACCGAAGAGCAGAAAAAGCTGGCAGACAAGGAAGCTGACACCAGCAGCAATTACACCAAGGTCTCTAAGGATTTGACTGCCATTGACAAGGTGATAGAATTGTTGGACAAGGTGAAAAAGCCCTACGCCCCGGTCACCAAGGAGCAGATTACAGCCGCCAAGGATGCCTTTTCCAACTTAACGGATGACCAAAAGAGTGCCTTCCCCAAGACTGAGAAGGACAAGCTGGACGCTTTGACCGACAAGTTGGATCGGGCTGTGGCTGTCGAAAATCAAATCAAGGCTCTGCCCGATGAATATCCTACAAACGGTACCAAGGATGCCGATATCATGGGGGCAAAGGTCGCTTATGATGCCCTGACCGACGAGGAAAAGTCCATGGTGGACCCCGACCTCAAGACCAAGCTGGACGAGCTATATAAGGATATGCTTGATAGCAAGTCTGAGGAAGAAAAAAAGAAGCTGCAGGCGGGGAAGGACTTTACCGACAAGGTGAACGATGCCAAAAGCGACCCAATGTTGGACAAAATCAAGGATTTGATTGAGGAAAAGGAAAAACTCCCCGAGGGTGTTTACGACAGCCTGCCCGACAGTATCAAGAAGGACTATGAGGACTTGGTAAAGGCCAAGGATATCATTGAGAAGCTTGACAAAGTCACCAAGGACAATATTACCGATTCGTCCGGCAACGGCACGATTTCCGAGGAAGCGAAGGACGCTGTAAAAGATTATGATAAGGCTTCCGATGCGATCAAGGATATTGTAGACAAGGCTACCGACAACAAGGCAAAGGACATCAAAGACGTCGCGGACGCACTGGACAAAATCAGCAAAATCCCAGTCCATGAGGACGAGGAAAAGGACCCGACAACCGGCGAAGTCACCAAGCCCGCCACCGGTGTTGGCGAGGATTGCAAGGATCAAACCGACAATAAGCATACCTCCGACACTCACCAAAAAGTCATTGAGGACGCCAAGGACGCCCTTCAAAAGCTGCCCGACAGTGCCAAAGACTTGATTCCCGATGACAAAAATGAGCTTGTGGACACAGAATACGAAAAGCTCTTAGGCTATCTGGAATACATTAACCGTGCAGTCACCGACAAAACCGAGGTCGAGGTAGTGGGCATTACCGATAAGGCAGCACTGCCTGAGGATTCCGCCACAGTCGGCAAAACAATCATTCGGCTGGTAGCAAAAGACTCTCGTCCATCCTCTATGCCGAAGACGCCCATCGGGAAGGGCGAGATGTTGTCTGTGGATGTAAAGCTGGTTGCCAGCCTTTACGCCAACGCATCGGACATCACCCCTGTGGCAACAGAACCCGTTCAGCCCAAATTGGGTGAATCCGTGCTGGTCAAGCTGCTCGTCCCAGCTGGGTATAAAAACGACACACTTGAGCTCTGGCATGTGAAGGATAATGGTCTGCACAGCCGCATTACAAATTTCTGGCTGACCACTGAATCTGGTGGTGTTTACGCCGTGTTCGAGGTCACTTCCTTCAGTCACTTTGTATTGTTTGGCGAAAAGAGAGCGAGCAGCGGCGGCGGTTGGGTGCCGCCCGCACCGAAGCCTGAAATCCCAGTCAGTGACCATGGTTCGACCACGGTGACTCCCCAGCAGACCAACCCCGGCGACAAGACCACCGTCAACCCCAAGCCAGACGAGGGCTATGTGGTGGATAACGTCATTGTTACGGATCAGAACGGCAAGAAGATAGCTGTCAAGGACAACGGCGACGGAACCTATTCCTACACCCAACCCAGCGGCAAGGTCATCATTACTGTTACCTTCAAGCCTGAAGATGTGCGTCTGCCCTGGAATCCCTTTGCGGACGTGACAGAACGCGACTGGTTCTACGACAGCGTGAAGTACGTCTATGAAAAGGGTCTGATGAACGGCACCTCCGACACTGCATTCAGACCCTATACGACCACCAGCCGGGGTATGATCGTCACCATCTTATGGCGGCTGGAGGGCAAGCCGACGGCCAAGAGTGCGAATCCTTATGCCGACGTGTCCACCGGTGCCTACTATGACAAGGCTGTCGCCTGGGCCGCGGAGAACGGTATCGTGAAGGGCTATGACAACGGTAATTTTGGACCAAACAATCCCATTACCCGTGAACAGCTTGCGGCGATCCTGTACCGCTACACTCAGTTCAAGGGAATAGTCACCCCGATAACGGGCGATCTGTCCCAGTTCACCGACCAGCCTTCCACTTGGGCAGCAGATGCTATGCAGTGGGCAGTTGGTGTAGGGATCATCTCCGGTCGCGGCAATGGCACGCTGGACGCCACCGGAAACGCCACCCGTGCGGAAACCTCCGCTATGCTGGCGCGATTTTTGAACTAAAGCAATCAGCGCAAAATGGAGTGGGGGCCGGGTGTATCCGGCCCCCACTCTTTCTATCCTATGTGGTTGTTTGCAGAAACGTAAGGTAAGCGTCAAACGGGCAGGAAAAAACGGGCTCGCCAA
>CAZKMN010000063.1:0-8830 GCA_964553905.1 uncultured Oscillibacter sp. | reverse complement strand
CTTCCGTTGCAAGGCCGTTGTGCCGCGCCGGAAGGTAACCAACCTGACAGAATTGCTTCTGTCAGGTTGGTTTTTAGCAAAAGGGCCGTCCGGCAATTGCCGGACGGCCCTTTTTTTGTGGCTTGGATTCCGCTATGGAACAGATCCATGACATGCCGGATGTGGATGCTTCCGGCATAGCTGGCGCGCCCAGCAGCTCCCCTGTTTTCCCCTCCGCCAGATGGGTCCTTCCGCGCAATGAGCCCACGCATTTTTCTCCCGCTTCCATCATACTATATTAGGATTTTTCTTGTCTAACGCCCCAAACCCATTTTCACAGCATACCATGTCGGCTGTGCAGCAATGTCATCCAGCATAAATGGAACTCATAGAATTGAAATTAAACCGATTGTGAGGTGAACCGTCTTGCGTAACGCTTCCATCTGTTCCCACCGTCTCTCCCTCATCACCGGGCATTACGGCACGGGAAAAACCGAGTTTGCCGTCAATTTGGCGCTTGAAAAAGCAGCCAGCGGTCAGCAGGTCATACTGGCGGATCTGGATATTGTGAGCCCCTACTTCCGCTCGCGGGATCGCAGAGCCCTTTTAAAAGCAGCGGGCATTCGCCTGATCTCCTCTTCTCAGGCCTGTTCGGATGCCGATGTGCCCGCGCTGCCGGCAGAGCTTTTGACTGTTTTTGAAAACCGGGCCGTGACCGGAATTCTGGATATTGGCGGCGACCCGACAGGCGCACGGGTTTTGGCCCGCTTCCGGGAGAAAATTCTGGCGGAGGACTACCAACTGATTGATGTTCTCAACGCCAACCGTCCGGAAATTCGCACTGCGGACGCAGCCATCGTCTATCTGCGGGGAATCGAGGCCACCACCGGTCTTTCCTGCACGGGCATTGTGAATAACACCCATCTCTGCGGCGAGACGACGGAAGCAGAGATCCGAAAAGGCGCCCGTCTTGCCGGGGAAGTTTCCCGGCGCACCGGAATCCCGGTGATCTGTCATGTGGCGGAGGAGCGCTTCGCCGAGGCCGTGTCTGATTTGTCGGAACCCGTTTTTCCGATCGTCATTAGAATGAAAAAGCCGTGGGAATGACCTGCGCGCAAGTGGAAAGGAGGAGCAAGACATGATCCAAGCAAAGGTAACATTTGACTCCGACCGGTGCAAGGGATGCGAGCTTTGTGCATCTGTTTGCCCTAAGCACATCGTCGCCATCGACCACTCGGTCATCAACCGCAAGGGCTATCACCCCGCCGCCGTGACAGACATCACCCAATGCATCGCCTGCGCGAGCTGCGCCAAAATTTGCCCGGACTCCATCATCACTGTGGAAAAATTCTAAAAAAGGAGGTCATCAGCCGTGGTAAAGGAACTTTGGAAAGGAAACGAAGCCATTGCGGAGGCGGCCATTCGAGCCGGTTGCGATTGCTTTTTCGGTTACCCCATCACCCCGCAAAGCGAGGTCCCTGAGTATATGTCGCTCCATATGCCCCAGCATGGCAGGGTCTTTGTCCAGTCCGAATCTGAGGTGGCAGCCATCAATATGGTCTATGGCGCCGCCGGAGCGGGGATGCGCGCCATGACCTCCTCGTCCTCCCCCGGCATCAGTCTCAAGCAGGAGGGCATTACATACATCGCCGCCTCCGAGCTGCCCTGCGTCATTGTGAACTGTATGCGCGGCGGTCCCGGTCTTGGCACCATTCAGCCCGGTCAGGGCGACTATTTTCAGGCCACCCGCGGCGGCGGCAACGGCGACTATCGCACGGTGGTGCTGGCTCCCTCCAACGTGCAGGAGGCCGTGGACTTCACACAGGAGGCCTTTGACATCGCGGACATGTATCGCAACCCCGTGGTAATTTTGGCAGACGGTCTGATCGGCCAGATGATGGAGCCCATCGAATGGCGCGACGTGCCCAAGCGCAAGCTGCCCCCCAAGGACTGGGCCACCACCGGCAAGCACGGACGCCACCACACAAACGTCATCAACTCACTGTACATGGTGCCCGAGGAATGCGACGACCACAACAGCGATCTGGAGAAAAAATACAAGCTCATCGCGCAGCAGGAGGTCCGCTGGGAGATGAAGAACTGTGAGGACGCGGAGCTCATCATCACCGCCTACGGCACTCCCGCCCGGATTGCCCTCTCCGCACTGGAAACGCTGCGGAGCGAAGGCATCAAGGCCGGCTTATTCCGCCCCGTGACCCTGTGGCCCTTCCCGGAAAAGCCGCTGCATGAGCTGGCCTCCCAGTCCCGCGTCAAGGCGATTTTGGACGTGGAGATGAGCGCTGGCGGTCAAATGATCGACGACGTGCGTCTCTCCGTGGAGGGGCAAAAGCCCATTTCCTTTCTGGGTCACGCCGGCGGCGTGATGCCCACCGTGGAGGAAATGGTGGAATCGGCCAAAAAGGCCTTAAAGGAGGCGGAATAACATGGCGATCGTATATCAAAAATCCAAGGGCTTGACAGACGCCGAGCTGCATTACTGCCCCGGCTGTCATCACGGCATCATCCACAAGCTGGTTGCCGAGGTCTTGGAGGAGCTGGGCCTTTTGGACGAGGCCATCGGCGTTTGCCCGGTGGGTTGCTCGGTATTTGCCTATAAATACTTCAACTGCGACATGCAGGAAGCCGCCCACGGTCGCGCTCCCGCTGTCGCCACCGGCATCAAGCGCACCCATCCCACTCAGCCCGTTTTTACCTATCAGGGCGACGGCGACTTGGCCTCCATCGGCGCGGCGGAGATCGTCCACGCCGCCATGCGGGGCGAAAAATTCACCACCATTTTTGTGAACAACGCCATTTACGGCATGACCGGCGGTCAGATGGCTCCCACTACGCTGATCGGTCAGAAGGCCACCACCTGCCAGTTGGGCCGCACGGCGGAGCAAGCCGGTATGCCCATGCGGGTTTCGGAGCTGTTGTCCACTTTGGACGGCTGCGTCTACGCCGAGCGGGTGTGCGTGACGGACATCCCCCATCTGAACAAAGCCAAAAAAGCAATCCGCACGGCGTTTGAAAAGCAGATGGCGGGCGATGGCTTCACGTTTGTGGAGGTCCTGTCCACCTGTCCCACCAACTGGGGCATGTCCCCGCTGAAGGCCAAAAAATGGCTGGAGGACAACATGATCCCCTATTACCCGCTGGGCGTCATCAAGGACACAAAGGCGGAGGTGAAGTGAGATGAAAAAAGAAATCATCATTTCCGGATTTGGCGGGCAGGGCGGTCTGGCCATCGGTAAAAATCTGGCGGAGGCCGGCATGGCTGAGGGTTTAAACGTCACCTGGGCCCCGTCCTACGGCCCCGAAATGCGCGGCAGCACAGCCAACTGCTCCGTGGTGCTGTCCGACAAGCCCGTGGGCTCCCCCGTGTTCACCTATCCCACGGAGCTCATCGCCATGAACGAGCCGTCCCTTGAAAAGTTTGAGACCGCCGTCCAGCCCGGCGGGCTGGTGCTGGTCAACAGCTCCGTGGTCACGGGCAAGGTCAAGCGCGCCGATTTAAACGCCATTTACGTCCCCTGTGCAGCACTGGCAGACAAAGTGGGCAATCCCAAGGTGGGCAACATGGTCATGCTGGGCGCCTACATCGCCGCCACCGGCGTTTTGAAGCGAGAGACGGTCCGCGCCATCATTCGCCAGATGTTTACCGGTTCCAAGGCCAAGCTGGTAGACCTGAACTTTCAGGCGTTGGACGCGGGCATCGCCTGCGTCCGGTAGCCCTGCTTTTCCCCCGCGCCGCAAGCGGTCCGGTGAAGCTCGCCCTTCATCGGGCCGTTTTTCCCGGTTTATTTTCTGTGTATGTTCCCCATCGCTTTGTCTCGTTATCAGTCGCGGCGCGAAAGGCTTTTTAGCAGCTTCAATGATCAAGTAAGGGAGCGTTGTAACATGCTGGATATCAAGCTCAAGAGGGCCCTCACCCCAAAGGCCAAGCCTGCCGCCGGAAGCCAGTTGGGGTTTGGCAAGATCTTTACCGATCACATGTTCCTGATGGATTACACCCGAGGGCAGGGCTGGCACGATGCGCGCATTGTGCCCTATCAGCCGTTTTTGCTGGACCCCGCCTGCGTCATTTTCCACTACGCGCAGGAGATTTTTGAGGGCATGAAGGCCTACCGCACCGTGGGCGGACAAATCCAGCTCTTCCGCCCGGAATGCAACGGCGCTCGGTTGCAGGATTCCGCCCAGCGGCTGTGCATCCCCTCCATCCCCGTGGAGGATTACGTACAGGCCGTCAAAGCGCTGGTGGAGGTTGAAAAGGACTGGGTCCCAGCCGACGACGGCGCGTCGCTGTACATCCGCCCCTTTGTGTTTGCAACGGACGTGGGTCTTGGCGTTCACGCCAGCCCAACCTATACCTTCTGCATCATCTGCGCCCCCTCCGGCGCTTATTACGCCGAGGGGATCAACCCCGTGAAGATCTATGTAGAGGATTCCTACATCCGCGCCGCGCCGGGGCTGACCGGCTTTACCAAGTGCGGCGGCAACTACGCCGCCTCCATCAAAGCCGGCGAGCTGGCGGAAAAGCAGGGCTTTGCTCAGGTTTTGTGGCTGGACGGCGTGGAGAAAAAGTACGTGGAAGAAGTGGGCAGCATGAACATCTTCTTCAAGATTGACGGCAAGGTCTACACCGCCGCCTGCACCGGCACCGTGCTGCCCGGCGTGACCCGCCGAAGCTGCATCGAATTGCTGCGGGATTGGGGCTATGAGGTCGTGGAGGGCCCGCTGGCCATCGCGGACATCATGAGCGCTTCCCATGACGGCAAGCTGGAGGAGGTCTTCGGCACCGGTACCGCCGCCGTCGTCTCCCCGGTGAAAGAGCTGGACTGGAAGGGCGACAAGGCCCTGATCGGCGGCGGCGTGATCGGTCCCGTCACGCAAAAGCTCTACGACACCATGACGGGGATGCAGTGGGGCAAGCTGCCCGACACCAAGGGCTGGATCGTGCCCGTGTGCAAGGTTTAAGGCCAGAAGCCGTGTTTACAAGGCGCTGTGACTGACCGCCGACAAACCGTTTTCGATGTGACACCTTTTTCACGTAAGCTGTTCAGGGCATCATCGCCGAAAGCACAAAAAGGCGGCAGACATGATCTCATGTCTGCCGCCTTTTCAAACGTCTCTTTCTGCAATTCCCCCGCTCTTTCGGGGGGAAACCATCTCAGGTTTTGCCGTGAATTTCCGCGCCGCACTTGGGGCAGGTAATGACGATTTTCCCCTTTCCCATGGGCACCCGGCAAATTGCCTTGCAGTTTTTGCAGATAAAATATTTATGCTCTTTGTCGGCATGGCGGGCCTTTGCGCCGCTCTGCTCACTTTTCACGCGCCACAGCCATGCGGTAAATTTACTGTTTTCCCCCCGGCGCTTGGTGAGATTTTTGGAAAACATGCGAAAAATCACCAACACCCACAGCGCCATGGAAAGCCAGTAAAACAGCAGCGACAGTCCGACAAACCGCCGCTGGACCAGCATTGTCACGACATCCAAAATCAGCACGAAGACCATGACCGCCAGATTCAGTTGATCCATGCCGTTGCGCCCGTACATCAATCGGGCAATGGCGTTCCCGATCCTACGGAAAATTCCCATATTGCGAAGCTCCTTTTCGGCTCTTGCCGCTTTTTTAATAGTTTACTCGCAAACGCTCTCGCGCACAACTGTTTCCGGCCGAAATTTACAAATTGGTCATTTATTTATTTTGTTCAAAGTGCTATACTGGACGGGTAATAAAAAGCAAAAAGGAAGTGTGGTTTCATGGCAAAAAAGCAGTTTAAGGCAGAATCTAAGCGGCTGTTGGATCTCATGATCAACTCCATTTACACCCATAAGGAAATTTTCCTCCGGGAGATCATCTCCAACGCCAGCGACGCCTGCGATAAGCTGTGCTATCAGGCACTGACCGATCAGTCGGTGGGCCTCAGCCGCAAGGATTTTTACATTCGCCTGACGGTGGACAAGTCCGCCCGGACTTTGACGGTGTCCGATAACGGCATCGGCATGGACAAGGCGGATCTTGAAAACAATCTGGGTGTAATCGCCTCCTCCGGCTCTTATAAATTCAAGCAGGAAGTGGGCGACGACGCCAAGGACACCGACGTCATCGGTCAATTCGGCGTGGGCTTTTACTCCGCTTTCATGGTCGCGGACCATATCACCGTCCGCACCCGGAAGTACGGCGCAGACGCGGCTTTCCAGTGGCAGTCTGACGGAGCCGACGGCTATACCGTTTCGGACTGCGAAAAGGCCGATGTGGGCACCGACATCATCATGCACATCAAGCCCGACACTGACGACGAGCACTACGGTGAGTTTTTGGAATCCTGGCGCTTGCAGGAGCTGGTGCGGAAATACTCCGATTACATCCGCTTCCCCATCCGCATGGAAGTGAGCAAGACCCGCAAAAAAGAGGGCAGCCCCGACGACAAGCCGGAATACGAAACCTATGAGGAAGTGGAGACGCTCAACTCCATGGTGCCCATCTGGCAGCGGCGCAAATCCAGCGTGAAGCCCGAGGAATACAATAAATTTTATCGGGATAAATTCCACGATTACGCCGATCCCCAGCGCGTGATTGTTGTCTCCGCCGAGGGCGCTGTGACCTACAAGGCGCTGCTGTTCATCCCCGGCGCCACGCCCTTTGATTACTATACCAAGGAATTTGAAAAGGGCTTGCAGCTCTATTCCAACGGCGTGCTCATCATGGACAAATGCGCCGATCTGCTGCCGGAACATTTTCGCTTTGTCCGGGGCGTGGTAGACTCTCCCGACCTGAGTTTGAACATCTCCCGGGAGCTTTTACAGCACGACCGCCAGCTCAAGGTCATTGCCGCCAATCTGGAAAAGAAGATCAAGGCGGAGCTGGTGAAGCTCTTGAAGGACGACCGGGACGCCTACCAGACCTTCTGGAAAAACTTTGGCCGTCAGCTCAAGTACGGCGTGGTCAGCGAATACGGCGCGCACAAGGATCTTTTGAGCGAGCTGCTGCTGTTTTATTCCTCCACGGAGAAAAAGCCTGTCACGCTGGACGAGTATGTGTCGCGGATGAAAGAGGACCAGAAGTTTATTTACTACGCCGCCGGCGACTCGCTGGATAAGATCGACAAGCTTCCTCAGACGGAGCTGCTCCGGGACGAGGGCACGGAGATCCTGTACTTCACGGAGGAAGTGGACGAGTTTGTGGCGCAGACGCTCCACGCCTACAAGGAAAAGGAATTCCGCTCCGTGCTGGATCAGGAGCTGGCAGAGGGGGACGCCAAGCGCGCCGAGGAGGCCGGGGACGCCCACAAGGCGACCTTTGACTTTGTGAAAGAGGCGCTGGGCGATCAGGTCAAGGAGGTTCGGGCCTCCGCCCGCCTCAAGTCCCATCCCGTGTGCCTCACCGCCGGTGAGGGGCTGAGCTTCGAGATGGAGAAATACTTTGCCGCCGTCCAGCCGGACAGTGCGATGAAAGCGGACCGCATTTTGGAGCTGAACGTGGACCATCCCGCCTTTCAGGCGTTGGAAAATGCCGTCACCGCCGCCCCGGAAAAAGCAAAAAAATACGCCGCGCTGCTCTTCGATCAGGCCCTGCTCATTGCGGGACTTCCTCTGGAGGACCCCGCGGGATACACCGATCTTGTCTGTGAGCTGATGCAGTAAAAACCAAAGAGGACGGACCCCATGGGGGTCCGTCCTCTTCATTTATCTATGTACTTTCGCGCTTATGCGATCTCCCGGTAATAAACCACCAGCAAATCCACCACAGTTCCGTAGGATTGCAGCCCCTGCTGCTGGCCGTAGCTTTTCAAAAAGCCGTCGTAGACGCGGTTTGAGATCTTTCGGGCAGCGCCGTTTGAAAATTGCGCCCAGTAGTCCGTCTGCGCCCGGAGATCCGTTCGCACGGACTGGGGCAGGCTCTCGTAAATGCCCCGCCACGCCGTTTCATCGGCGCGATAGAGCGCGTTTCCCAGATAGAGATAGCCCAGCAGCCAGCCGGAATAGGCATACGTGCTCTCCCCGCAGGTGGTGGCAGCCAAAATCGCAAGGAAATTGCACTCCTGCTCAGAGGTCACGCCCCGCTGGTGGGCCAGCTCATGGGCCACCGTGGCGGGCAGCAGGCAGGCGGGGCTGTCCATATTCACGTTGGATTCCCCGGTAAACGGGCAGTAGACGCCGGTAAAATCCAGCGCGCTCATAACGCGGGAAAACCGCACCGGCTTTGCGCCGAGATCGTCGAATGCCAAAAAGGGGAACTGCGCCTCCACCGCATCGTAAGCATGCACGCCGTTTGCAAGGATCTCCCCCCGGTCCCGGGCAAACGCCCCCGCTTCATCCCGGGGCACGTCATCCGCCGTCTGGGACAGGCGCTGGGCGAAATACTGCGTGACCGCCGTGAGATCCTCCGTGGAGACACTCTGTGCCACAATACCGGAACGCTCCTGAAACCCATCGGCGGCGCTATCCACACCCCAAAGGGCGCAAAAGCCCAGATAAACAGCAGTCACGATGCACGCCGCACCCAAAACCGCGCTGACCGTCCGGCTGGCGCGGCGACCTTTTGCCCGGAGAACGGCAACCACGCTCCAAAGAAGGTATCCCACCGCTCCGACCGCTGCCACGGCGCACAAAAGCTCCATGACCGACCAGTCCACCCGGTAGCAAAGCCGCCCCAGCGCGCGCCGCAGGGGGACAGTCACCCAGGAAGAGAGCGCGTTCATCCACGCCCGATTCCCCCGCGCCCAGAAAAAGGCCGCCAGCGCTGCCAGATTGACCAGCAGCCAGAGATACAGTTTTCGATGCATCCGAATCTGTTTTTTCATGGTCACTCCGCCGCCAAAAGCAGTTGCTTCGTATAGTCCTCCC
>CAZKMN010000062.1:0-8982 GCA_964553905.1 uncultured Oscillibacter sp. | reverse complement strand
TTTTCATGCCCGGCGGCTCCATGCGTCCCGGCCCGAATCAGACCACATCTTTGGTCGCCGGCGATATCTCTCTGCGCCAGAAGCGTAAGGATGCGATTACAGATCAAGAGGTTCGGGATTACAAGCTGACCGGCTGCCCCTCCGTGGGTGCATGTACCTTCCTTGGGACTGCCTCCACGATGCAGTGCGTGGCTGAAGCTCTGGGCATGACGCTGCCCGGCGCTGCCTTGGTGCCTGCTACCATGCGAGATCTTCTGCAATATTCTCGCTATGCCGGTCGCAAGATCATGGATTTGGTGGAAAAGGGCATTACCCCCTCCAAGATCATGACCCCCGCTGCTTTCCGCAACGCCATCATTGTTCACAGCGCCATCGGCGGTTCTACCAACGCTACCATCCATCTGCCCTCCATTGCGCGGGAGCTGGGGTATGACCTGTCCATTGAACTGTTTGACGAGATCAACCATCAAGTTCCCCATCTGGGCAACATCACCCCCTCTGGTAAGCATCTGACGGAGTCGTTCTGGTTTGCCGGAGGTGTGCCCATGGTGCAGTGGATGCTGCGCGATCTGCTGGATCTGGATGTGATGACCGCCACCGGCAAGACCCTTGGCGAGAATCTGGAGGATCTGCATAAGGATAACTGGTTTGATCGCAATCTCGGTTATCTGGTGAACTACGGACTGACCCGCGATCAGGTGATCTTCCCTGTGGAAAAAGCCCCCAATTTTGAAAGGCAACATTGCTCCGGAGGGCAGCGTGCTGAAGTATTCTGCTTGCGCCATGGATCAGCGAGAGGTCGTTAATGCCAAGGCTCGTGTATTTAACCACGAAGAGGATGCCCATGATGCCGTGGTCAACAACGAGATTAATCCCGGCGATGTTGTCATCATCCGCTATGAAGGACCTCGCGGTTGCGGAATGCCGGAGATGCTCATGACCACCGAGGCAATCGTCTGTGATGAGCGCATCAACGGCTCTGTGGCTTTGGTCACCGACGGCCGCTTTTCCGGCGCTACCCGTGGCGCCGCCATTGGACATGTCAGCCCGGAGGCTGCCGCAGGCGGCCCCATTGCGTTCGTTGAGGATGGCGATCTGATTTCTTATAGTGTGGAAAACCGTGCCATCAACGTGACCGGCATCCACGGCGTGCCTTGCACGGTGGAGGAAGCCACTAAAACTTTGGAAGAGCGCGCCAAGGCGGGGATCTTGCCTCGCGAACCCCGTAAGGGCTTCTACAAGCTCTACACCGACCATGCGCTCTCTGCCATGAAGGGCGCTGGATTGGAGTAATTTTTCTACGAGTGATTTGGAACAGACATTGGAAAGGATGTAGAAATGATGAATCATTATAATATGCCCACGATGGATAGTGTTTCGAGTTTTAAGGCTGCCATGGATTCTGAGCGGGGCGCATTGGGCCCCTTTATGATTGGCACGGACCCCGCTTTCGTGGAAGCTGCCGGTCGCGCCGGATACGATTTTGTCCTGCTGGATATGGAGCACGGAACGACGACTTTTGAAACGCTTCCCAATCTGATTCGCGCCGCTAATGTTGCTGGCGTTTGCCCTGTGGTCCGGACCCCCAGAGGGACTGACATCTGGATCGATCAGGCTCTGGATGTAGGCGCGGGCGCTGTCATGATCCCTCAGATTGACACGGCCGAACAGGCACGGGCCGCTGTCTCTGCCGCAAAGTTCTCTCCTGTTGGGACCCGCGGGACATGCCGCTTTGTGCGCTCCGCAGGTTTTGGCACGATTCCCGGTAGCGAATACTTTAGCAAGGCGCAGGATACGGTTGTCATTCTTCAGGCAGAGGGACGGAAAGCGGTGGAAAATCTGGATGAGATTCTGGATGTGCCCGGGGTTGACGTGGTGTTCGTCGGTCCGTATGACCTCTCCAGCTCCTTGGGCCATGTGGGTGAGATCGACCATCCCGAAGTGATCGCCTGCATCAAGGAGATTATTGCGAAGGGCAAAGAGAAGGGTGTGAAAATCGGCTGCTTTGCGGATACTGTGGAAGGCGGCAAGAAGTGGCGGGATCTGGGCGTCAAGTTCATCGGCTATTCTTGTGATACGTATCTGTTCTATCAAATGGCAAAGACAGACGTGGAGAAATTTGCACGATAAGTCATGGTTCCGGGGTACATCGTTTGCGGTGTATCCCGGAATTTTATTTGGAACCTTTTGAAAAGGAAAACTGCCCGATGCTCATGATGAGCATCGGGCAGTTTTTTACCTGTTAAACGCTGCGTGGACGCGGTTTTGACGCCGATCAGGCATGCCGCTTGCGGAAAAACCTCAATTTCAAGGGTTGGCGGTTATTTCCTGTCCAGCCTGTCAGACTTTAGATCTCCTCGGTCATTCTGCGGTACTTGGCGTAGCGGGCCTTGACGTCGGCGATTTCCTTTTGATAGAGAGTGTCGGCCTTTTCGGGGAAGTTGTTTTTCAAAGAGGCAAAACGATTCTCACCCATCAGGAAGTCCATGAGCTTGCTGGCGTCCGGCTCGGGAGCATCCAGCTGGAAGGGATTCTTGCCCTGCTCGCTCAGGCGAGGATCATAGCGGTACAGATGCCAGTAGCCGCACTCGACAGCCTTCTTCATTTCGTCCTGAGAGCAGCCCATGCCGGCCTTGATGTGCTGTTCCAGGCAGGGGCAGTAGCAGATGACGATGGCGGGACCGGGATAGGCCTCGGCCTCCCGGAGCGCACGCAGAGTCTGGGCCTGATCATAGCCCATGGCTACCTGAGCCACATACACATAGCCGTAGCTCATCAAAATGGCGCCCAGATCCTTCTTGGAAACCTGCTTGCCGCCAGCGGCGAACTTGGCCACAGCGGAGGCGGGAGTGGACTTGGAGGACTGACCGCCGGTGTTGGAGTACACCTCGGTGTCCAAAACCAGCAGATTCACGTCGCGGTTTTGAGCCATAACGTGGTCGATGCCGCCAAAGCCGATATCGTAGGCCCAGCCGTCGCCGCCAATGGCCCACACGGACTTTTTGGACAGGTATTCCTTATTCTCCAGAATGTATGCCACATCCTCGGTCTGCTCAGAGGCCTCCAGAGCGGCGATCAGCGCATCAGACACCTCGCGGGACTTCTCGCCGTCGTTCCAGTTGGCCTGATAGTCGTCAATGGCCAGAACGGAAATGCCGGCCTCCTTGATGTGCTCCAGACGGATCAGCAGCTCCTTGCGGATGGCGTCCTGCGCGTGGAAGAAGCCATAGGCGAACTCGGCGTTGTCCTCAAACAGGGAGTGCTCCCAAGCGGGACCGCGGCCGCAGCTATCCTTGCAGTAGGGCAGGATGGGCGCGCCGCCGGAAATGGCAGAGGAGCAGCCGGCGGCGTTGCCAGCGTACATCCGGTCGCCCACCATCTGGCTCAGCAGCGTGATGTAGGTGGTCTCGGCGCAGCCGGCACAGGCGGCGGAGAACTGGAAATAGGGCTTGGCAAACTGCATGTTCTTAACGGTCTTGTTGTTGATGACGTCTTTCTTCAGGTACTTATCATCCATAGCGACCTTGTCGAAGTTTTCCTGCTCGGGTTTCATCTCCTCGAAGGGGGTCATGACCAGCGCGTCGGCCATCTTCTCGTTTTTGTTGGCGGGGCAGGCCGTCAGGCACACGCCGCAGCCCAGACAATCATAGGGAGAGATCTGCATCCGGAAGGAGTAGGCGGGGACATCCTTGCCCAGACCCTTAGCGGGGACGGTGACGAAGGAGGCGGGAACCTGTGCCTTTTCTTCCTCGCTCAGCAGTATGGGACGGATGGCGGCGTGGGGACAGCTCATAGCGCAGCGGTTGCACTGGATACAGCTCTCTGCGTTCCACTTGGGCACCTTGGTGGCAACGCCGCGCTTGGAAAAGGCGGAGGTGCCGTTTTCCCACGTGCCGTCCAGGACCCCGTGCTTTTTGAACACGGATACGGGCAGTTTGTCGCCCTGCTGACGATCCATGGGGAGGACGATGTCCTTGACGAACTGGGAAGCGCCCACGGGCTCTGCCACGGGAGTATCTTGGGCATCGGCCCAGCTGGCGGGAATTTCCACCTTCACAGCGGCGCTGATGCCGGCGTCCACAGCGGCATTGTTCTTATCCACGATGGCCTGACCGGCCTTTTTGAAGTAAGAGTTGTAGTTGTTCTTCTTCATGTCTTGCACAGCCACATCCAGAGGGATGACGTTGGTGAGAGCGAAGAAGGCGGCCTGTAAAATGCTGTTGGTGCGGTTGGCGCCCAGCCCCACGGCCACAGCGTGCTTGGCGGCGTCGATGATGTAGAAGTTGGCATGCTTTCGGGCCAGATCCCGCTTCATCTTGCCGGGGAGGCGGGTCTCCAGCTCCTCTACGCTCCAAGGACAGTTGATGAGGAAGGTGCCGCCCTCCTTCAAATCCTCGGTGGTGTCGTACTTGTTGACGAAGGTGGGCGCATGGACCGCCACGAAATCAGCGGAGGAAACCAGATAGGTGGAGCGGATGGGCTGGTTTCCGAAGCGCAGATGGCTCTGGGTCAGACCGCCAGACTTCATGGAGTCATAGGAGAAGTACGCCTGGGCGTACTTGTCGGCGACCAGACCAATCGTGGAAATGGCGTTCTTGTTGGCGCCCACGGTGCCGTCGCCACCCAAGCCCCAGATCTTGCAGGAAACCTCGCCGGGATGGTTGAATTCCACTTCTTGATACGCCAGAGAGGTGTGGGTCACGTCATCGTTGATGCCGATGGTGAAGCTGTTCTTAGGCTCGGCCTGCTTGAGGTTATCATAGACAGCGATGATCTGACCGGGGGTGGTGTCCTTGGAGCTAAGACCATAGCGCCCGCCCACCACGCGGATGTCGCCACGACCGGCCTGATTCAGGGCGGTGACCACATCCAGATATACAGGCTCGCCAACCGAACCGGTCTCTTTGTTCCGGTCCAATACGGCAAGCTTCTTCACCGTGGCGGGAATTGCGGCGGCAAAGTGCTTCACGGAGAATGGGCGGTAGAGATGGATTTGCACCATGCCCACCTTGCGGCCCTGCTTGTTCAGGTAATCCACCGTCTCCTTCACGCTCTCGGAGGCGGAGCACATCACCACGATGACTTCCTCGGCATCGGGAGCGCCGTAGTAGTTAAAGAGCTTGTAGTCACGACCGGTGAGCTTGTTGATTTCGTCCATGTAGTGCTGGACGGTATCGGGCAGACTGTTGGCTTTTTCGTTGGCGCCCTCCTTGCACTGGAAGTACACATCGGGATTGACGTTGTTGCCCCGGTTGGTGGGGTGCTCGGGGTTCAGGGACTGACGGCGGAAGGCTTTTAGGGCATCCTGATCCATAAGGGGACGCAGGTCCTCATAGTCCAGAGCCTCAATGCGCTGCATCTCGTGAGAGGTGCGGAACCCATCAAAGCAGTGCATAAAGGCGTATCTGCCGCTGATAGCAGACAAATGGGCTACTGCGCTGAGATCCATGGCCTCCTGAGGGCAGGAGGACATCAGCATGGCATAGCCGGTCATGCGGCAGGTCATGAAATCGGTGTGGTCGCCAAAGATAGAGTGGTGGTTGGAAGTCACCACGCGGGAGGCGATGTGCATCACACTGGGGAGAAATTGGCCGCCCATGGCGTACATGGCGGGGATCATCAGCATTAAGCCTTGGGAGGAAGTGAAGGTGGTCGTCAGAGCGCCGGCTTGCAGGGAGCCGTGGCAGGTACCGGCGGCGCCGGCTTCGGACTGCATCTGAATGACGTCCACGGTGGAACCGAAAAGGTTCTTCCGGCCCTTGGCGGACCATTCATCCACTTTTTCCGCCATGGGGGAGGAGGGCGTGATGGGATAGATGGCTGCAACCTCGGTGAAGGCATAGGCCACATGGGCGGCAGCGGTGTTGCCATCCATCACAAAATACTTTTTGTCCATTGGTTTTTTCCTTTCTAAACTTCATCTTCATTTGACTTTTTTGAGTAGCAGAGACCGGGAAATGAAAAGGAAATGCAAAATTTCAGAGAAATCAGGTGAATATCCCTGATGTTTCCGTTATACGGAATTAAATTCCAAAATACGAAAACAAAAAATTTACAAGTCACCAGCCTTATGTTATACTAATCATAAACGCTTCAAAGATATCTGTCAAGCATACAGAAATATTTACGAAAGGCAGACAAAGTTATGGCGAAAGAGCAAATATCCAGTATTCTTCGTGCGCTTCGGATTCTGGAGTGCTTTATGGATCAGGAGACGGAATGGACCCTGAAAGCGCTGGTGGACTACTTGGATCTTCCTACCACAACGGTGTTCCGTCAGGTGTCCACCTTGGCGGACCAACAGTACTTGGTACAAGACCCTGTCCGCAAGAGTTATCGAATTGGCCCTCGCTTGATGATGGTGGCCAGCTCAATCGTAGGCCAGTCTGATCTGCGCCGACTGGCACGGTCGGAGCTGGAGCATTTGAGCGACACCGTTCGGGAGACGATCAATCTGAGCCTTTTGATCGAGCACGACATCTTCTATCTGGATAAAGTGGAGACTCACCGTTCGATTGTCTGCAACACGAAGGTGGGAAGTCGTGCGCCAGCCTACGCTACCAGTACCGGAAAAATCCTGCTGTCCGAGCAAAGTGAATCTTATATTGAAGAATACTGCGTCTGGATGCGCCAAAACGCACGGCCTTTGACTGCCCAGACAATCATTGACCCGGAGCGCCTGCGAAGTGAGCTTGCCAATGCCAAGCTGCAGGGGTTTGCGGTAGACAGGGAAGAGATTGAGGCTGGCCTGATTTGCGTAGCCGCTCCTATTTATGATTTTAACCATCAGGCCATGGCGGCTGTCAGTATCTCAGGGCCGGATTATCGGATGCAGGCGGACTGGGAAACGATGGTTCGGGAGGTCCGAAAGACAGCGAATCGGATATCCATGCTGCTGGGATACACATCTGTACGATGAAGATGGAAAATGAATTTTTTGATGCCCTCCAAAACGGATGAAAAAAGCATTATTCAAGGGAAAGTGTTGAGTTATCTCGCCAAAATGTATGCATTCAGCCCTGAAAACACAAATGGGAATGAGCGGAAATAGTCCTTGACAAGCTGATTAAATTTGATATGATGTGCTGGATATGTGTATCATATTTTGCTATGTGCATTGTATTCACCATTCAAAAAACTCTAAAATTCAAATGAAAGTGGAGGAGAGGACTGTTATGAATGCATCATATCTGGCGCCGACCATTACAGTATTCCGCGAGGATGGGACTCTGGATCTGGATGGTCAAAAAAAGCTATTCAACAATTTGATCGACAAGGGCATTGACGGTATTTTGGTAGGAGGCAGCTCCAGCGAATTTTTCGCCATGTCTTTGGATCAGCGCAGGGAGCTGGCAAACCTCGCCATTGAAACGGTTGCCCACAGGGTAAAGCTCATCGTCGGAACCTCTCATATGGAGGCTGACGAGATCGTGAGGTTCTCCAATGATTGTCTGAATGCCGGCGCGGACGCCGTCATGATCCTGCCGCCGTACTATTTCCATTTTGACGCGGATGAGCTGCTGCATTACTATGACCAACTGGCCGATCAGATCCACGGCGATCTCTATATTTACAACTATCCCGGCGGAACCGGCTATACCATTCCACCTGAGACAGTGCTGACGCTGGCCAAGATGCATCCCAACATCGTGGGGATAAAGGATACCATTCCCGACATGGATCACACCCGGGAGCTGATCAAGTTAGTGAAATCTCAGGTTCCTTCCTTTGAAGTCTACTCTGGCTTTGATGATAACTTTGCCCACTGCATTCTGGCTGGCGGTAACGGCTGCATTGCTGCTTTGAGCAACGTCGTGCCTGAAATCTGCACTGCTTGGGCCCGGGCGTTCCGGGACAATGACATGGAGGGCGTGGCCAAGGGTCAGCAGACCATTGATCGTTTGATGGACCTCTATGCGATCCGCAATCCCTTCTTACCGGCTATGAAGGAAGCGGCAAGACTGCGTGGACTGGCGAATACCACGGTTTCCACCTTCCCCATGACGAAAGCCACCGCGGAGGATCATGCCAAGATCCTGACTTTGCTGCACCGCGAGGGAATCCTGTAAGAGGCGTCATAGAATCTGGTCATTCCGAAAGAGAGTTGCGCTGTCAAGGCAGAACGGGGAGATCTTTTGCTGCTGTTGCCCGATCCGGGCTTCGAAGTTATGATACCCCCTCGACAAAACGAACAAATTATTTGTTGAAAATGATGCAAGCCTCTATTTCTTGCAAAATACCACAAAAATTCCTTGACAAAGCAGGCTGCGTGTGTGTATATATAATATGTACATATCTCTTTCTTAGTTGATTGGGTTTTTTTATATTCCATATTTTCGGAATTGTTTTCCACTGTACGGAATCGCGGAATGAACAATGAGCCGAATCTCTATCTGGATGCGAAGACCTGATTTTCTATGGGAGGAGAGAAAACAGCGGTATTGTGTGAAGCCGCAGTAAAAAAAGGAGAACGAATGATGAAGAAATTTTTGTCCCTGATTCTGGCACTGATCATGGCTGCCAGCTTGGTCGCATGTGGCACCAAGGAAGAAACTCCTGCAGTTGAGGAAGAGGCCCCTTCCACCTCTGAGAAGGTTTGGGCCGACGGCACCCCCACCGTCTATGTTGGTTATGGCGCTGGCGGCGGCACTGATACCGCTGTCCGTCCCGTAATTGCCGCTATGGCTGAGTATCTGGACGAGAACATCAATGTCACCAACATGGAAGGTGCAAACTCCTCCGTGGCCTGCGACTATGTCCTGGGCGAAGATCACAACGGCTACAGCCTGTTTGCAACCGGCACCGGCGGATTCTCTTCTTTCCCCGTGTACGGCTATTCTGATTCCAGCTGGCAGGATTGGATCTCTTTCCATCCCTATTCCGGCCCCGCTGTCGTGTTCGCGAACAAGGACGCTGGCATCACCACCACCAAGCAGGTCTTCGAGTACATCGAATCCGGCAAGAACTTCGGTATCGGTGCTT
>CAZKMN010000061.1:2512-8983 GCA_964553905.1 uncultured Oscillibacter sp. | reverse complement strand
TTTGCTGAAATTGACCTTCCGGAGCCATCCTGTCGCGCAGTTGCAGGAGAGCTCACTGGTGGATCGCTATGCCGAAACAGAGCAGTTGGACTATGTTTCGGAGCATTTGCTGGAGGAAAACCGGAAGCTGATGGCAAAGAAGCCCAAGAAAAAATAAAAAAAGGACGCCCGTTATGGGCGTCCTTTTTGGGGAAACTCAGGCGGCGTGAGGCGCATGTCCCGTCTCTTCGTTTGGACGGAAGAGCAAGGTGATGCACCAAAGACCCGCCAGACCGACGAGAGCATAGATGACGCGGGCGAGAATCGCCATCTGTCCGCCGCAGAAAAATGCCACGGTGTCAAAGCCGAACAGACCGATGCCGCCCCAGTTCAAAGCTCCGACAATGGCCAGGATCAGTGCGAGCTTGTCAAGAAACATCTGAAAACCTCCATTCGTGCCATCAGGCAGGGATTTGCGGATATCTTTCCCGTGCGGACAAAAAATTATACAAAACCCATGCGTCCGGTACAATTTCAGAGAATTTTCAAATGGAATTGCAATCAACAGCGCAATTTGCTACAATCAAATGCGAAAAACGCCGGAGGGGAAAGCGGCGGCAAAAAGGAGAACCTGTCATGAAGATTGTCTGTTTGGATATGGAAGGCGTGCTGGTGCCCGAGATCTGGATCGCGTTTGCAAAGGCCAGTGGGATTCCGGAGCTTTGCCGCACCACGCGGGATGAGCCGGATTATGATAAGCTGATGAAATGGCGGCTGGGAATTTTGAAGGCACACCATTTGGGTCTTCCGGAAATCCAAAAGACCATTGCACAGATCGATCCGCTGCCCGGTGCGGCGGAATTTTTGGCGGAGCTTCGCACTATGACGCAGGTGCTGATTCTCAGCGACACCTTTGAAGAATTTGCAAAGCCGCTGATGAAAAAGCTGAATTGGCCCACCATTTTCTGCAATTCTCTGGTGGTGGCGCCGGATGGTGAGATCGTGGATTATAAAATGCGGGTGTCGCACTCGAAGCTCACCACGGTGAAAGCGCTGCAATCCATTGGGTACGAGACGATCGCCAGCGGCGACAGCTACAACGATCTTGGGATGATTCAGGCGGGGAAAGCCGGATTCCTCTTTAAAAGCACGGAAAAAATCAAGGCAGAGCATCCTGAAATTCCCGCGTATGAGGACTTCCCGGAGCTCCTGCGGGCCATCAGGCAGGCGCTGTGAGGGCGGATATGAAGAGAGTATTTGAAGAGCTTCCATTTGCCCCAGCGGATATTTTGCTGCCGAAGCAGGGAATCGACCTGACCAAATGGGCGGTGGTTGCCTGCGATCAATTCACCTCCCAGATGGAATATTGGCAGGCGGTGGAGCAAAACGTGGGAGACGCGCCGTCCACGCTCCGCCTGATTTTGCCGGAGGCACAGCTTGGCGCGGCGGATTTGGAAGAGCGCATTGCCGAAGTTGACCGCACGATGGAGCGCTACTTGGCGCAGGGCGTCTTTACCACGGAGGAAAACGCGCTGATCTACGTGCGCCGCACCCAGTCGGACGGAACCGTCAGACAGGGGCTGATCGGGCGGGTGGATCTGGAGCAGTATGATTTCACGCCCGGAAGCGGCGCGCTGATCCGTGCCACGGAGGGGACCGTCCTCAGCCGCATTCCGCCAAGGATGCGTGTGCGCTCTGGCGCGGCTATCGAGCTGCCCCATGTGATGCTGCTGATAGATGACCCGGACCGCACGGTCATCGAGCCGTTGGACGCGTCGGTGGAGCATATGCGCCGCCTGTACGATTTTACACTTCAGCAGGGCGGCGGCAGTCTGAGCGGCTGGAAGCTGACGGACGAGCAGCAAAGCGGTGTGGCCGCGGCGTTGCGGGCCCTTTGTGCGCCGGAGGAAACTGCGCGCAAATACGGCCTCCACGACGTCAAGCCCCTTTTGTTTGCGGTAGGGGATGGCAATCATTCGCTGGCGTCGGCCAAGGCCTGCTACGAAGCGCAAAAGGCGGTGACGCCGCCGGAACGCTGGGCGGAGCTCCCCAGCCGTTGGGCCTTGGTAGAGGTGGTTAATAATCATGACGATGCGCTGCGGTTTGAGCCGATCCATCGTCTGGTCACTGGCGTGGAGCCCGGTCATGTCCTCGCGGCGCTGCTGGCGGCCTACCCCGGGGCCTATGAGGGCGAGGGAGAGGGCCATACCATTTCCTATACCTGCGCGGAGCGCTCCGGCGCGGTGACGATTCCCCAGCCCCAACTGCAATTGGCGGTGGGAACGCTGCAAGCGTTTTTGGACGCGTATCTTGCGTCCAATCCCGGCGAGGTGGATTATATCCATGGAGATGCGACCGCGGAGACTCTGGGACGCGAACGGGGCTGCATCAGCTTTTGCCTGCCAGCCATGGCAAAGGAGCAACTGTTTAAAACCGTGATGGCGGACGGCGTGCTGCCGCGCAAGACCTTTTCCATGGGCCACGCGGAGGATAAGCGCTATTATATGGAAGCGCGCAAAATTCGATAAGCAAACAGAAGACCGGAGGAGAGATTTTTCTCTCCTCCGGTCTGTTGGTTGGTTATGTTCCGGTGAAATTCAGATTGTTGTTGATGACCACATAATTGTCCTTTGTGCTGATGCCAAAGTAGATGGTGGCGTCCTTCACCGTGGGTTCGTCTCCGTTGAAATCCACCTGTTTCCCTGAAACACCGGAGTATTTATCATAGTTGTCCGGCGTCAGCTTTACACCGGGGTCTGCCCAGTAAAGCTTTAGCTGTCTGTTTCCCTCACTGTCTTTTTGCCAGCTCACGCGCCAAATCGTGGAATCGGTGAAGCGATAGCCCTCACTTTTCAGCATAGCCTCCAATTGCGGGCGGAAGTCGTCCACAACGCCGTGGCCGTTGGAATCCAAGCGGCTTGCCTTTTTGAAAAGATCTTCCTGATGCTGATCAAGGTAGCTTTCAAAAGCGGTTTTCAAAAATTCGATTCCCTTGTCGGGGTCGGTGAGCTCCTGTAAGATCTGTTCGCCGTGTTTGGAGCAGGTGAATTCACTCAGACGAGAACCCTCCAGCTTCACGGTGTATACGCCACCCTCCGGGCAGCCGCCAGAATATTTGAGAGACAGCGCGTCGCCGTCCTTGGTCAGTCCCGCGCCCGTCATCACATCGTTGAGAGCGCTCACGGGGTTGTCCGTCTGCTCGACTGTCTCGATCCAGAAGGCGTGTTCCAGCTCACGGATCGTTTTTTGACAGACCGTCTCCTTGCTTTTTGCCACGTATTTGATGTATTGGGGCGCCAGAACAGCAGAAAGTACCGCAACGATAGCAATGACAATGATCAATTCTACCAAGGTGAAGCCCTGACTGGTATTTGATTTTCGATGAACCATACGATCACATCCAATCTAGGTTACATTTTGTCGAATTATATCAAAATCGGTCTAAAATTGCAACAGTATTTGAAACAGAACCTGAACAGCTCCTTGATTGCGTGAAAGGGCGGGGTGTGGTATAATCAGAGCAAAATCAGTAGAAGCTGCATTTTGATCCCACAGTTGCGAAAGCGCCTGTGGGATGCTTCCTTGCCGCCGGGTGTTTCGGCGGGAGAGAACGACCATTGGGAGGTATTCATGAAACATCCCCGTTTTCAATTGAATGCGGTGCAGAATCTGGCGCTGAGCTTTGCCTTTTTAATTTTGCTGGGCGCAGTGTTGCTGACGCTGCCCATTGCATCCAAAAGCGGGCAAGCTCTGCCTTTTTTGGATGCGCTGTTCACCTCGGCATCGGCGTCCTGCGTCACCGGATTGGTGCTCTATGACACCTATACGCAGTTCACGCTTTTTGGTCAGGTGGTGTTGCTGCTGCTGATCCAAATCGGCGGCTTGAGCTTTATGACCGTCTCCATTCTGGTTTCCATCCTCTTAGGGCGGCGGATCGGATTGCATCGTCGGGCTGTTTTGGTGGATACGGTGGGAGCGCTGCAAGTGGGCGGTGTGGTGCGGCTGACGCGGCGTGCGCTGCAAGTCACGGCGGCCTGCGAGGGCGCAGGCGCTTTGGCCCTGACCTTTTGGTTTTGCCCCCGGTATGGCTTGCGAGGGATCTGGATGGCGGTGTTCCATGCGGTGTCTGCTTTTTGCAATGCCGGCTTTGACCTGTTGGGCACAGGCACATCCCTGACCAGTCAGGCCGGGGAGCCGCTGCTGAACGTGACGCTCATGCTGCTGATCCTCTCCGGAGGATTGGGCTTTTTGACGTGGGACGATCTGCTGGCCCATGGGGTGCATCTGCGCCGCTGGCATCTGCATAGTAAGATTGCGCTGCTCATGACGCTGACGCTGTTTTTCGTGGGCACCGGGGCATTTTATATTCTGGAGGGCGACCATGCGTTTGCCGGTGTTCCCACAGGGCAAAAGCTTCTGATGGCGGCATTTCAGTCGGTCACACCCCGTACCGCAGGCTTTAATACGGTGGATATGATGGCCTTGAGCAGCAGCGGTACGCTGCTGACAATGATCCTCATGTTCATCGGAGCGGGGTCCGGCTCCACAGGCGGCGGCATCAAGGTGGGAACCTTCGCCGTGCTGATTCTCAGCGTGCTGGGGCGTGTGCGCCGAAGAGAAGACGTGAATGTGTTTGGACGGCGGCTGGATACGGAGGATGTCCATAAGGCGTTTTCCTCCGTCAGTATGTATTTCATGGCCTGCATGGCGGGGTGCATGATCCTCTGCCTGCAAGGAATCGCGCTGGATGACGCGCTCTTTGAGTCCATCTCTGCTATTGGCACGGTGGGCCTGACCCGGGGCATTACGCCGCAGCTCCCGGCAATTTCCAAGGTCGTGGTGACGCTTTTGATGTTCACCGGTCGTGTGGGCAGCATGTCGGTCGCCATGGCGGTGACCCGGAATAAGCCGCAGCCCAAGCTGCGAAATATCCCGGAGAAAATTTTAATCGGTTGAGAGGGGACGGAAAGATGAAATCTTTTTTGGTGATTGGTCTGGGACGGTTTGGCCGTCATTTGACCCATCGTCTGGTAGAGCTGGGCAATGAGGTCATGGCGGTGGATCGGGACGAAGAGCGGGTGGCAGGCATCGCCTCGGCGGCCACAGCCACCTGCGTGGGCGACTGTCAGGATGAGCAGGTGCTCGCCGCACTGGGCGTGCGAAATTTTGACGTGTGCTTTGTCTGTGTCAGTGATGATTTCCAGTGCTCGCTGGAGGCCACCGCAAACCTCAAGGAGCTGGGGGCCAAGTACGTGGTGGCTCGGGCGGATCGGGAAAAGCAAATCCGCTTCCTGAAAAAAATCGGCGCGGATTATGTGATCCATACGGAGATGGACATGGCCCATCGGGTGGCGATGCGGTTTTCCGCCCGCAATGCCTTTGATTATATCGAGCTGACGCCCAACTATTCCATTTTTGAAATGGAAACGCCGCGGGACTGGGAGGGCCATGCCGTGTCGGAGGTAGACGTGCGCCGCCGGTATCACGTGAATATTCTGGGCCTCAAAACCGGAGACGAGATCGTGCCGTTGAATCCGGAGGATCGTTTTCAGCGGGATACCCATCTGGTTTTGGCAGGCGATAAGGCTGCGGGCCTTCGTTTAATGGACAAAATCTGACTGTGTTCGCCAAAGCTGCATAGACTATGACCGGGGGTGATAGATGTGCAGGAAAGAGAGCGAACAGCGCCCTGTCGGACGCCGGTTTTGCGGCTGGAGCCGGAAAAGCGGCTCTGTCCGGCCTTTGACCCGGTGACGATTGCCACCTTTCCGGTGGCCGATCCGGGACAGATGGGCGTTCGGGTGCTGGACAATTTTTGCGAAGAGCATATCCAGTGAACGCGCCTGAGTGAAACCCCTTTTGAAAAAAGCATTGCGGCGGGAAACCATGGGTTCCCGCCGCAATGTTTTTTTGAGAATGAAATTAATAAATGGGGAAGCGCTGGCAGAGGGCGTTGACCTCGGCGCGGACCTGCTCGGCGCAGGTGTCGCCCTCCCGTGCAATGCGGCCCATCCAGCGGGCAATCTGGACCATCTCCGGCTCCCGGAATCCACGGGAGGTGACGGCGGGGGTGCCCACCCGAATGCCACTGGTGACAAAGGGCTTTTCGGGGTCGTTGGGGATGGCGTTTTTGTTGGCGGTGATTTGCACGTCGTCCAAACGCTGCTCAAATTCCTTGCCAGTGATGTGGAAGTTACGCACGTCCACCAGCATCAGATGGTTGTCGGTGCCGCCGGAGACAAGGCGGAATCCCTCGCTCGCCAGCTCGTCGGCAAGCACCTTGGCGTTTTTCACGATCTGCTGGGCGTAGGTCTTGAATTCCGGCTTCAAAGCCTCGCCGAAGCACACGGCTTTTGCGGCGATGATGTGTTCCAGAGGACCGCCCTGCGTGCCGGGGAAGATGGCGGAGTTGATCTTCTTGGCAATGGCCTCGTCGTTGCAGAGGATCAAACCGCCACGGGGACCGCGAAGGGTCTTGTGGGTGGTGGTGGT
>CAZKMN010000061.1:0-2502 GCA_964553905.1 uncultured Oscillibacter sp. | reverse complement strand
TCCGGCTGGAGGGCCTCGCCCAGGCACACGGCCTTGGCGGCAATGATGTGCATCAGCGGGCCGCCCTGGGTGCCGGGGAAGATGGCCTTGTCGATGGCCTTGGCAAACTCCTCCTTGCAGAGGATCATGCCGCCCCGGGGGCCCCGGAGGGTCTTGTGGGTGGTGGTGGTGACCACGTCGGCGTAGGGGATGGGGGAGGGATGCAAACCTGCGGCGACCAGACCGGCGATGTGGGCCATGTCGACCATCAAATAAGCGCCCACGGCATCGGCGACTTCCCGGAACTTGGCAAAGTCGATGATGCGGGGATAGGCGGAAGCGCCGGCGATGATGAGCTTGGGCTTGCATTCCTGCGCGGTTTTCATCAGCGCGTCATAGTCGATCGTCTCGGTCTCGTCGCTGAGACCATAGGGGACGATGTTGAAATATTTGCCGGAGATGTTCACGGGGCTGCCGTGGCTGAGATGTCCGCCGTGAGCCAGATTCATGCCCAGCACCGTGTCGCCGGGCTGAACAAGAGCAAAGAAAGCGGCCAGATTGGCGTTGGCGCCGGAGTGAGGCTGTACGTTGGCAAAATTGCAGCCAAAGAGCTGGCAGGCCCGCTTGCGTGCAATTTCCTCGGTCACGTCCACAGCGTAGCAGCCGCCGTAGTAGCGGTGGCCGGGGTATCCTTCGGCGTACTTGTTGGTCAGGCAGGTGCCCATGGCCAGCATCACGGCAGGGCTCACAATATTTTCGGAAGCAATCAGCTCGATGTTGCGGCGCTGCCGGGCAAATTCCTCTTGGATAGAGGCCCCGACCTCGGGGTCGTATTGAGAAATGAAGTCCATGGTTTGCTGGATCATAGGAAGATCCTCCTTATATCTTAGAAAAAATGTAGTGAAACGATCTGTCAATTAAAAAACACTTTAAACATATGGTATTACCTATTATAGAATGCTGTTCCGGCTTTTGCAAGACGTATCTTCTTATAGCAGCTATTTGTACCTGTAAACGGCCTTAGCCCAGTCGTGCGGGGATTCCGTCCTCATAAAGGCCCCGTTCGGTCAGCACCCACGGAACGGGGTAGTCGTGGGGCTCCACCGGAATTTCCTCCCGCAGAAGCGCTTCCCGGCATAAGAGAACGGTTCCGCCCCGGTAGTGGGCGAGAAAGCGGTCGTAATAGCCGCCGCCCTGTCCAAGACGTTGCCCCAGCCGGTTGCAGGTGAGGCAGGGTAAGATGGCGAAATCCACGTCGTCGGACAAAACGATCGGCGCATCCGACATGGGCTCTAAAATTCCGGCTGTTCCAGGCCGGAGTTGGGAAAGCTCCGTAATCTGCCGCAGCTCCATTGTGCCGTTTTCCACGCAAAGGGGGACGCAAAGGCGCTTTTTGCGCTGCAAAGTTGCCTCCAGAATGGGCCGGGTGTCGATCTCCCGGTCGGTCCCCACAAAACAAAAGATGGTTTCTGCGGACTGATATTCCGGCATGGCCAGTAGGTGTGCGGCAATGGCTGCGTCGGCTTCCTGCTTGCGGCGCGGGGGCAGCGCTGCGGCCATGGCCCGAATGGTGTGGCGGAGCCGTGCCTTTTCTTCTGCCTTTGTCATGAAAAAATATCCTCCTCTTTTTCTGCTTTTGCTGCGCCGAAGGAGATGACGTCCGCGCCGTATTTTCCGCGGATGCGGTCCATGGCTGATTCCAGCTTTTCCTGTTTTTCCTGTTTGAATTTTTTCGTGCCGAACAAATCCACCTGTTCATAGGCCTCACCTGCCGGCGTCAGATGAATCGCGGTCACAGTCAGCGCCCGAATCGGGTCCGGTGGGGTCCAAAGGGTGTCCACCAGCGCCGTTGCCGCTTGTGTCAGTTCCCGAATGAGATGGGTGGGGGAGGCGAGCTGTGTTTGCCGGGAGCGGTCGTGAAACGCCGGGTCCCGCACCGTCACCTGAATGCCGCCTGCGTAAAGATCGCTGTGGCGCAGGCGGCTGGCCACGCTGTCGGACAAAACAGCAATGCCGCTGCGGACTTGCTCCCGGGTGGTGAGATTTTCCGGAAAGGTGGTCCCGTTCCCAACTGATTTCACCGGCTCGCGATCGTAGCGGGAGCGCACGGGGGCGTCGTCCAAACCGTTGGCGTAGCGGTGGATCTCCCGCCCCATCTTGCCCATGAGCGTTTCCAGCATCTCCTGCTTGCAGTCGGCCAGTTCTCCGATGGTGCGAATGCCGTATTGCTGTAAGAGCTTTCGCACTGCGCTGCCCACATAGAGAAGATCACCGGCGGGCAGCGGGCGCACAATTTTTTGCCAGCAATCCCGGCTGATGACGGTGGTGGCGTCCGGCTTTTTGTAGTCGCTGCCCAGCTTGGCAAAGACCTTGTTGAAGCTAACGCCCACGGAGAGCGTCAGTCCCAGCTCCTGCCGGACCCGCGCACGCAGCTCGTCTGCCACCTTTTTGGGGTCGCCGCCGAACAGATCGTTGTATTCCGGCGTGCGCAGATGGCGAGCCATGCGCAGATGGAGCACGAAA